>WTGR01000392.1 GCA_011523485.1 Acidobacteriota bacterium | reverse complement strand
AGGCCGGGACCTCCCACCATCTCGGCCAGAACTTCGCGAAGGTGTTCGACATCACGTTCCAGGCCCGCGACAAGTCCGTGCAGTACGTCTGGCAGACCTCCTGGGGCATGACCACGCGTCTGATCGGCGGCGTCATCATGGTCCATGGCGACGACAGCGGCCTGATCCTGCCGCCCCGCATCGCTCCGCACCAGGTCGTCATCGTGCCCATCCCGCGGGGCGACTGGCGCGCGACCGTGCTTCCGCGCGCCCAGGACATCGCGGCGGCCCTGAGACGGGCCGGCGTGCGGGTCATGCTGGACGACCGGGAAGAATACAAGCCGGGCTGGAAGTTCGCCGAGTGGGAGATGCGGGGCGTGCCGTTGCGGCTGGAGATCGGTCCCCGGGACATCGAGCGGCAGCAGGTCCTGCTGGCGCGCCGCGACACCCGCGAGAAGCTCACGGCGCCGATGGAGGGACTCGAGGGGCGTGTGACGGACCTGCTCGACGCCGTGCAGACCGCGCTCTACGACCGCGCGTTGGCGTTTCGCGACAGCCACACCGTTCGGACCGCGTCGAGCGACGATTTCCGGCGCGCCTTCGAGGGCCGGCCCGGATTCGTAGTCGCCCCGTGGTGCGGATCCGCCGAGTGCGAGGCGCGGATCAAGGCGGACACGCAGGCCACCATCCGCAACCTGGCGTTCGACCTGCCCCCGGCGACCGGCGCCTGCGTGCGTTGCGGCCAGCCGGGGCTGACCGACGCCTACTTCGCCAAGGCGTACTGAATCGGGCTACTGCATGCGCACCACGAGGGCGGCGCGGCGGTTCAGGCGGCGCGTCTCCTCGCGGACGTTGTCGTGCGCCGGCCGCTCCTCGCCGTAGCTGATCGTCTGCAGGCGCGCGGCCGATACGCCGCGGTCGGTCAGGTACTGCTGCACCGAGGAGGCCCGCCGGTCGCCGAGAGCGAGGTTGTACTCGTTGGTGCCGATGTTGCACGTGTGCCCTTCGATCTGAATCCCGAGATCCGGATCCTCCGCGAGCGCCGCGACGACCTCGTCGAGCACGCGCGCGGCGCCCGGACGCAGGCTGTAGCGGTCGAAGTCGAAGTGGATGTCCTCGAACACGAACTCGCGTCTCGGCGGCGGCGGCGGGGCATCGACGAGCACCGTGGCCGAGTCGGACGCCGAGCCGCCTCTGCCGTCGGTAACCGTCGCCGTGATCGGGACCGGGCCCTCCTGCGCCGGCGCCCGCCAGCGTGTCGTGGCCCGGTCGGTGGCGTCGATGAAGTTGCCGGCGGGCGCGCTCCAGCGAAAGGCCAGAGGATCGCCGTCCGGGTCCGAGGCGTCCGCCCGCAGCCGGACTTCGTCCCCGAACTCCACCTCGCACGGGTCGCAGGAGACGGTGACGACCGGTGGACGGTTCGCCGGCGGCGGCGGTGGCGGCGGCGGCGGTGGCGGCGGCGTGTAGACGCGGACGCCCGGGTGGTAGCTCACCCGCAGGAGGAATCCCAGCCGGTCGGCGGCGGGCTTCAACTGACCGACCGCGGGGCGCCCGACGTGGCGCGCGGCCCAGCTCAGACCTGCCCCGGCGGACACGCCCCGGACCTGGAACTGCGCGCCGACGATGACGTCGATGGCGTTCCGGTTGGACGACGAGAGTCCGCTCAGGCTGCCGTCCGCCGCCACGAGCGGTTCGCTCAGCCTCGTCGCGTCACCCAGCCCGGCCCGGCCGAGCAGCTCGCCGAAAGCCCGCACCGGTCCGTGAACCGGGACGCCCAGGCCGACTCCCCACCACAGACCATTGGGCACGTCGATGCCGGCCGGGTCGCCGCGCAGCACGACATCGGCGTTCGCGCCGACCTCGGCGACGCCCAGGTTCTTGCTCAGGACGAGGCCGACGGCCCCGGCGGGCGCGCCGGCCGTCGTGCCGGCGTCCTCGTCGCCGGTCGGCAGTCGACCCCAGCCGCGCACTGCGAACGCGACCGGGGATCGGGTCCGTTCCGTCGCCAGATTCACCTTCGCGCCGACGAAGACGTCGCCCATGGCGTTGCCGCTGAAGTACCGCCTGGCGAACGGGAAGTCCGGCAGCACGCCGCCGACGGGCGGGTTGTCCGGTCGGAACAGCGGCCGGACGTCCCGGTCGATGCGCGTGAGGAAGGGGACCGATCCGAAGACCTCGACGCGATCCCGGACACCGAACGCGAACGTCCCGGCCATCGACTGAATCGCCGTCAGGCCCTGTTGCCGGTTGAACGTGGCGAGGTGGCCGCTGGCGGCGACCCCGCCGTCGCGGACGACCTCGGCGGTCGGGACGAACCACAAGCCCGTATCGCCCAGCAACGTCACGCCGGCCGGCCGCGTGTCGTCGTCCTGCGCGGATGCCGGCCCCGCCCACAGGCCCAAGATGGCGGCCAGCGCCAGGAGGCGGCGCCGTCGTTTCTTGTCTGACACCAGTGTCACCCTCGGATTAGGAGTAGCTGTACCCAGTGTATCGGCTGATACGCGCCGGGAGCGCAGTAGATTGCACGCCGCCCGGGTTGCAGGTTGCCATGTTCCTCGCTGCGCCTAATCGGCCGTGCGCTTCTGGAACACCCACGCGATGCCGATGCTCAGGACGTAGAGCGCGATCATCGGCCCCGCCATCACGGTCATGGTGACCGGGTCGGGGGTCGGTGTCAGGATCGCGGCGAACACGAAGCAGAGCAGGAACGCGTACTTGAAGTTGCGGATCAGGAAGCCGGGCGAGGCGACGCCCATCCGGGCCAGGAAGAAGACCAGGGTGGGGAGCTGGAAGATGACGCCGCAGGCGAGCACGAGGCGGACGTACAGGCTGAACGCGTCCTGCAGCCGCGGGGTGAACTCGACGTACTCGTTCTCGGCGCCGAAGCCCGCGAAGAACGCCCAGGCGACCTGGAACAGGATGTAGTGGCCGAAGAGCGTGCCGGCGATGAAGAAGAACGAGGCGAACACGACGAACGGAATCGCGAACTTCTTCTCGTGCGCGTACAGGCCGGGTGCGATGAACAGCCACACCTGCGACATGACGACCGGCGTCGCCAGGATCAGGCCGGCCAACGCGGCCATCTTCAGTTGCAGGAAGAAGTACTCGGGCGCGTTGGTGTAGATCATCCGCACGCCTTCCTCGAGGACGGCGGCGAGCGGTTCCATGATGAAGTCGAAGATCGGCGCGATGAACGCGAAGCAGACGACGAATCCGACGGCGAGCGCCCCGAACGAAGTCATGAGCCGCGTCCGCAGCTCGTCGAGGTGATCGAGGAAGGACATCTTGCCGCCGCCGCCGTCTTCGTCCTCCTCGGCGTCCTCCTCGTCGACGGGAGGACCGCCGGGGCCCGACGGACCGGCCGGAGCCGGCAGGGCCGCCGCCGGTTCCGGGACCGGGGTGGACGCCGTCGGCGTCGCTGCGCCGCTCGCGGCTGCAGGCGGGGCCGCTGCGGCCGGGGGAGCGGCCGCGGGATCTTCCGTCTGCGCCGGCGCTGCGACCGCCTCGGGCGGAGAATCCGTCGTGGATGCGCCCGAGGAATCGGTCTCGGGCGGCGTGACCGCCGAGGCGGACGGATCGACCTCGGGCACTGCCGGAACCGGAGGTTGTGCCATCTCGTTCGTCAAGCGTCAGGCGCCTGCGCCGGGCTCGGTCGGATGGGGCTCCGGTGTCGGCTTCCCGACGGTCGCCGGTTCGGGTGAGGCCGCCGCCGCGGAGGATCCGGATGCATCGGGTTCGGGCGCGTCCTGCACCGCAGCGGGGGGCGGCGCGGAGGCCGGGGCGGACTTGGCGGGCGCGGCCTTCGGCGTGCGGCGTTCCTCGATCCGGATTTCCTCGTCGAGCGTGTTGCGGAGCTCGTTCGACGCGCGCTTGAACTCGCCGAGGCTCTTGCCGAGGGACCGCCCGAGCTCCGGCAGCTTGCGTGGACCGAACACGATCAAGGCGATGACCAGGATGATGACCATTTCCCAGACGCCGATTGGACCGAACATGGCAATGCTCCTGGCAGTGATCTTCCGTAACCCGTTCTGAGCATTATAGAAACGGCGGCACCGGACGGTCAAGCGCCACGGCCTCGCGCGGATCGCTCGAAGTTGTTGCTGCACAGTAGCTTATCTGATAGCATCGGGCGCATGCGAGCAGCGACATCTCTAGCGACCGGAGTCGGCGCCGTCGTCATGTCGGCCATCGTGGGCGGGTTGTTCGGCGGCCAGGTGCTTGCGCGCCAGGATTCGATGACCCGGCAGTACGACGCGTTCGCGTCGGCGGTCGCCGCGATCGAGGACAACTACGTCGACGACGTGGATGTCGAGCAGCTCGTGTCGCGGGCGATCGGGGGCATGCTGCAGACCCTCGACCCGCACTCGAACTTCATGGACGCCCGGCAGTACGCCCGCCTGCGGGAACGGCAGGAGGGCCGCTACTACGGACTCGGGATCCAGATCAGCGTCATCGACGGCGGCATCACGGTCAACAGCATCTTCGAGGGGTCGCCCGCCTACCGGCGCGGGATCCGGCGCGGCGACGTCATCGCGCGAATCGAGGGCGAGAACGCCATCGGGATGAGCAGCGACGAGGCGGTGCGCCTGCTGCGGGGCCCGCGCGGCAGCGCGGTGGGCATCTCCGTGCGCCGCGACGGCTACGAGGAGTTGATCGACCTGCGCGTCGAGCGGGACGAGATCAGCATCGCCACCGTCGAGGCCGCGTTCCTGGTCGACGGGTCGACGGGCTACGTGCGGCTGCGCGACTTCTCGGAGACGAGCAACGACGAGTTGTCGCGGGCGTTGGCAGCGCTGCGCGATGCGGGCGCCGCGCGGCTCCTGCTCGATTTGCGGGGCAACCCCGGCGGGCCGCTCGATCAGGCCATCAAGGTCTCGAATCAGTTCCTGTCGCGCGGCGACATGATCGTCTACACGCGGGGCCGCGTCGCCAACTCCGACCAGGACTACCATGCGCGCGACGCCGGCGACTACACGGACCAGCCGCTCATCGTGATGGTGAACCGCAACAGCGCCAGTGCGTCGGAGATCGTCGCGGGCGCGATTCAGGATCACGATCGCGGGCTGGTCGTCGGAGAGACCACGTTCGGCAAGGCGCTCGTCCAGTCCATCTATCGCGTGAGCCACGGCGCGGGGCTCGCGTTGACCACGGCCCGCTACTTCACGCCGAGCGGAAGGATGATCCAGCGGCCGTGGGACACCGCGTTCGACGAGTATCTGACCTATTCCCTCCGCGAGCCGGAGAGCCCCGTGCGCGCCCCGGCCGACCGCAAGTTCACCAACGCCGGCCGCGAGGTCTACAGCGGGGGCGGCGTCGAGCCGGACCACTTCTTCACGGGGCCGATCGAGGGTTTCGATCCGTCGCGCTTCGGGCGACTGCTGGCGGCCCGGCGGGAGTTCATCTCCTTCGCGCAGCGATTCATCGCGGCGGGCGACACCCGGGTGACCGTCGAGGGGCGCGATCGCGAGATCGTCGACCGGGGGTTCGTCGTCGACGATGCGATGCTGGACCGGTTCAAGGCGCATGTCCAGGCGCGGGGGCTGACCGTCGACGAGGACGATTTCGCGGACGACGTGGACTTCATCCGGGCGATGATTCACTACGAGATCGACAAGGATCTGTTCGGCGAGATCGAAGCACGGCGAAACCTCTTCGGGCGTGACCCGCAGGCGCAGCATGCATTGACGCTGTTCGACGAGGCGGTTGCGCTGCTGCGGCTGTCCTCGACGCCGCGCGCCGTCGCCTCCAGATAGCCGCAGCCTCGGGCCGCGTCGGACTTGCAGTCCCGTGCGGCCGGTTGCTAGACTGATTGCGCAACGATTCAGGCGGCCGGTCGGCAGGCAGCCGACGAGTACGTTCCTGACCCGGCGTTGAGCGTTCCCAGCCGCTCGACAGGTGATGGTGGAGAGACCAATGAACCTGTTCGCGCGGCTGTTTTCGCGTACCCCTCCCCGCGAGATTCGGCGGTCCTGATGCGACTCAATCAGCTCGAAATCGCTGGATTCAAGAGCTTCGCGGAGCGGGCCGCCCTGGCGTTCGACGATGGCGTGACCGCGATCGTCGGGCCCAACGGTTGCGGCAAGAGCAACGTCATAGACGCCATTACGTGGGTGTTGGGTGAGCAGAGCGCACGCAGCCTGCGGGGCGAGCGGATGGAGGACGTCATCTTCAGCGGCAGCGACGCCCGGCGTCCGACCGCGGCTGCGGAGGTTCGCATTCAGCTCTCCGAGGTGACGGCCGCCCTGGCGAACGGCGCCAACGGGCCCGTCGCCGGCGCTCCGCTCCGGGCCCTGAACGGCAACGGCGCCGGGCGCGGCGGCGGCAGGGGGCATGGCAACGGCACGGCGCATCCGATGGGCGCGGGGCCGCCCCCGCCCGTGGCGGCCGGGCCGTCGCCGGCCGAGCGGGATCCGGCGCGCCTTCACGCTGGGGACGACGATCCGGCCGAGCCTGCCATCAGCCGCGATGTCGAGGTGGCCCGGCGGCTGTACAGGTCGGGGGAGAGCGAGTACCTCATCGACGGGCGGGTCTGCCGGCTCCGCGACATTCAGGATCTCCTGATGGACTCGGGACTCGGCGTGAAGGCCTATGCGGTCATAGAGCAGGGGCGGATCGGCCAGATCCTGGGCGCACGGCCCGCCGAGCGCCGTCAACTGCTCGAGGAGGCGGCCGGTGTCACCAAGTACAGGGCCCGGCGCCGTACGGCGGAGCTGAAGCTCGAGGCCGCGCAGCAGAACCTGACGCGCGTCGACGACATCGTCTTCGAGGTGGAGAAACAGCGCGGCGCACTCAAGCGACAGGCTGCCAAGGCGCGCCGGTATCGCCGGCTGCGCGAAGAGCTGCGGCGGTGGCAGAAGGTGCACTTCGCGCGCCGGAGCCGCTTGCTCGAGAACGCCATCGAGACCGCCACCGAGCGGCTGGACGAGGCGCGAGAAGCCGAACGGGGAGCGGCCGCCGCACTGGCGGCGCTGGAGAGCGGCCGGGAGCGCCTGCGCCTGGAGCTGGCCGAGACCGACGGCGCGGCGACGGCGCTGCGCGAGACGGCGCATGCCCGCGAAATCGAGGTCGAGCGGCATCAACAGCGGATCGAGTTCGGTAAGCGCCGCGCGGCGGAGCTTGCGAAGGCCGTCGAGCAGGGGGCCGCCACGCTGGGATCGCTCGAGGCGCGGTGCGGCCCTCTCGGAGAGGAGCTCGAGGCGCAGCGGACGGCGCACGGTCGATGCGTCGTCGATCGCGACACGACGCTCGAGCGGCTGCAGGATGCCGAACGGGCGCTGGCGGAAGGTCAGGGGGCGATCGAGGGG
>WTGR01000438.1 GCA_011523485.1 Acidobacteriota bacterium | reverse complement strand
TGAACTTCAGGGCGTGCGAGTCGTCGCCGCCGTTGCCGCCGATCCAGACGTTGTCCATGCCGTCGACCCAGACGCCGTGGTTCGACTCGGGCCAGTCGTAACCCTCACCGGGTCCGCCCCAATGCTGGACGAGGTTGCCCTCCTGGTCGAACTCGAGAATGGGGGGCGCCGCGAAGCAGCACGCCTCGGCGAACGGCGGGTCGAGCGCGGCGGGAATCTCGTTCGGCGCGAGGTTGCCGCGGTGCACGATCCAGACGTGGTCGTCCGAGTCGACCGAGACCCCGATGGTCGAGCCGAGCAGCCAGTTGTTCGGCAGCGGCTTCGGCCAGAACGGGTCGACCTCGAACATCGGCGCGTTCGGGATCATCCCCTGAGCCCCGACCACGCCGCTCTGGATCCCGCCCCACACCAGGCCGGCGGCCACCACGACGCCCAGGCTCAAAACGGTCAGTCTTCGCATCATGTCAGGGTCCTCCTCAGACTCCTCGAACAGACTTCTTCGCGGCGCACTGCACCGCGCCGGCGAATGCGCTGCGCACAGACTGCCATCGACCGTCGCGTAAGGCAAGCCCGAACCGGATTTTTCTGGTGGTATGGTGCACGGAACGCGGGCCGCCTGCCGGCAGGCCGCGAAGGAGCAACGTCATGACCTGCAGGCTCACCCTCGTCGCCGTCTGTCTCACCGCGGTCGCGGCCGGGAGCGTCCCGCCCCCCGCAAGCGCGCAGGGGTTGCCGCGGGCCGCGCCCGAAGCCGTGGGACTCTCTGCCGAGCGGCTGGAAGAGGCGACCGCCCGGCTCCGGACCCACGTCGAGGCGGGCGACATCGCGGGCGTCGTGGCCGGGGTGGTCAGACAGGGCCGACTGGTCTATCTCGAAGCGCTCGGCGCGCTCGACCGCGAACGCGGCCTCGCGATGCGCGAAGACGCCCTCTTCCGCCTCTATTCCATGACGCGCCCCATCACGAGCCTGGCCGTGATGATCCTGTGGGAGGAAGACCGCTTCGAGCTCGACGACCCGGTCTCCCTGTACCTGCCGGAGTTCGCGGACCAGCGCGTCTTCACGGATGCATCCAACCCCGACATGGCGGCGACCCGGCCGCGGGCCGCGGAGATGACCGTCGAACACCTCCTGCTGCACACCTCCGGTCTCGGGAGCCGCGGATCCGCCATCTATCGCGCCGAGCAGGTGCGGCTGCGCTCGATCACGCTGCCGCAGATGGTGGACAACGCCGCGCGGGTGCCGCTGTTCGAGGATCCCGGAACCCGCTGGCGCTACGGCGTATCCACCACCATCCTCGGCCGTCTGGTCGAGGTCTGGTCCGGGATGCCCTTCGACGAGTTCCTCCGGGAGCGCGTGTTCGAGCCGCTCGGGATGACCGACACCGTCTTTCGGGTCGATCCCTCCCGCGCCGACCGCTTCGGCCCCGCCTACCGGCCCGGGCCGGACGGCGAGCTGCGCCCGTACTCCATCGAGGCCGTGCCCTTCACCGAGCCGCCGGCGCTGATCGAGGGCGGCGTCGGGCTCGTCTCGACCGTGCGCGACTACCTGCGGTTCTCTCAGATGTTTCTCAATGAAGGCGAGCTCGACGGCGTCCGGATCCTGCAGCCGTCCACCGTGGCGCTGATGACCGTCAACCGCGTGCCCGACGCCCTGCTGCCGATCGGCTTCGGCAACCCGCAGCCCGGCCGCGGCTGGACGCTCGGCTTCTGCGTCGTGATGGACGAGGACGCGTCTCCCCTGCCGGTCAGCGAGGGCACGTTCTGGTGGGACGGATCCTCCGGCACCCGCTTCTTCATCGACCCGGAGGAGGACATGGTGACCGTCATCATGGGAGCGGCGTCGCCGGCCTACGGCAACGGGTTCCGCGAAGCGTTCACGGCCGCCGTCTACGCCGCCATCGTCGACTGACCGGCGGAGCGAGCGGGCACGTCAACTCGCGTACTCGACGAGGCGACGCCGCAGCAGGTCCTGAAGGAGTCGCTGCACGTCGCGTTCGAGGATCCCGCCGGCCACGTCGTACTCCGCGGACAGGCGCTCGACGATGCACGCACGCGTAGCGCCCTCCCCGATCAGGTCCCATACCCTGGCGCCGACGTCGTCGAGTCCCAGGTAGCGCCCCGACCGCATGTCGGCCACGATGACCTGATCGTCCATGCGAACGGAATGCGCATGGTCGGCAATCCTCAGCTCAGCCATGCGGAATCTCCCTTGCGGGCGGCGTGCTGCAGCCACGCATCCAGCGTCAACGTCGAGACGAGCCCGCCGAGATCGAACGCGTGTCCCTGGCGGGCGAGGTGCAGGGCGTTGCGCAGCCGTTCACGATCGACCGCGCCCAGTTCGGCCAGCATCGACGACGCGACGATGCGCTCGAGAACCGGCCATTCCCGGCGCAGGCCGGTGTAGGCCGCGTGGCCGGTCGAGGCGTTCTGCGTGCGTCGTCTGACCTCCTCCGGCAGCACGCCCTCCATTGCGCGGCGCAGGAGCGCCTTCGTTTCTCCCGGCACGGCCTTCAGGCTCCACGGCGTCGCGAGCGCCAGCTCGACGAGCGGCCGGTGCAGGAACGGGTACCGTATGTCGCACGCCTTCTCCAGGCAGCCCCGCAACAGGAAACCGCTGATGCGGCCGACCCTCTCGACGTGCCACTGATCGGCCACGCCCCGCCGCGCCGGCGGCATGCTCCCGTTCCGGGCGCGCCCCTCCAGGTTCCACCGGCGCGCGAAGGGGCGTGCGATCCAGCCCGGTATCTCCGGCAACCGCCCGTGGCTGATCAGGGGACGGCTCGCCAGCGGTCGCAGGCAGTACCGCGACGCGACGTTGCCCAGCGGGATCCCGAGCGCTCGCTGCCAGCGGCCGAGCTCGCGCCAGAGCGCCGCCAGTCGCCCGCGGCGCGCCAGATCCGCGAGATGCACCGGCGACTGCTGCTTGCTCATGACGACCGCTTCGGCGCCGATGCCGGTGAGCAGGATCGGTACGCCGGCGCCGCCCATCAGCCGCTGGTACTGCCGGTGCACGCCGAAGAACGCCGTGGCGGCATGGGGCTCCTCCCAGTACCGGACGGCCTCGGTGAGCCGTGTGAACGGCGGTTGCGCGTCGCCGTCGATGCAATGCCGGTCGACACCCAGGGTGCGCGCCACGGCGGCGGCCCACTGCCGTTCGTCGCTCAACGTCGACCGGTCGAACACGACGCTGATGGCCGACAACCGGGAACCGCCTCGCCGGCGGGCCGCGACGCTCACGATCGACGACGAGTCGAGGCCGCCCGAGAGGTCCGACCAGAGCCTGCCCGCGCCGCGCATCCGACTCGCAACCGCGCTGGAGAACGTCTCCCGGAACCGGTCGACATACTCGCGGAGGTCTCTATCGGCCGCGGCTTCCCCGCTGCTCCACTCCCAGTACCGTTCGATCCGCACGCGCCCGTCCGCCGCGATCAGGCGGTGGCCGGGCTTGAGCCGCGACACGCCCCGATACGGCGTGCAGGCGGCGTCGGCCCGATCGACGCCGTGCGCGAGCCGGTCCGCGACGAACTCCAGATCGAACGCCGGCGTGTGCGGGCGTGCGGCCAGAATCTGCCTGATCTGCGTGGCGAAACACACCACGTCGTCCCGCAGCTCCATGTACAGCGGCCGTACCCCGAGCGGATCCCGGACGCACAGCAACCGGCGCCGGGCGGCGTCCCAGAGGGCGAACGCGAAGTCTCCAATCAGCTTCGACGCGCAGTCGTCGCCCCAGGCGGCGTACGCCGCGAGCGTCAACGCGACGTCGGACGCCCCCGGCCGGGCGCCGTGCCGGCGGAGCTCGGCAACCAGCTCCTCCCGGTTGTCCAATCGACCGTCGAAGACGAGCGTGCGCTGCCCCGGACCGTCGCCCGCAGGCTCCGCATCCACCGGACCCGTTGCGCCGACGTGGGGCGAAGCGCAGAAGAGTCCGATGGAGCCCTGGGTCCAGGACCTCCGGCGACAGGGCAACAGGAGCTGCGCCGCATCGTTCATCCACCCGACCATCGCGCGATCGACCGGGCCCCCATCGAGACGGCATACGCCGCCGATAGCTTGCATCCGTTTGTCCTTTGTCGCTGCCCGACAGGTTCAGGTCGAGATGATCGACGCGTAGGGCTCGTGCCGCCAATCGTCAATCGAATCGTCCAGCACGTCGCCGAGGCATTCGACCCAGGCGTGGGCGCCGAACGGATAGCGCTTCACGCCGATATGCAGCGTCGCGGGAACGCCCCGGCGCCGCAAGAGCACGTAGATGGTCAGAGCCCTGGGCAGGCAATCCAGCCCGCGCCGCCAGTAGTAGCGCGTGGCGGTTCGCACGGCCGCCATGGTCCGTTCCACGTGACGCTCGGGCGCTGTCGATACCGCCGCGCGCGCCACTCCAACCCACCATCTCGTGAACCGGTACGTCCGGGGAAATCCGAGGACGAGAAATCCGACGTCCAGAAGCACGAAGATCAGGAACGCCTGCATCGAGAGACCCGTTCGCGAACCGTCGAAAGCCGTAGTCATCGACTGCTCCCCGCAACGCTCGAGCCGAATCGTCGAGCGGGCGGCGCGTCGACCCGTCCGCCCGACGACCCGGGTCCGAGGGAATGGAATCAGGGACCCCAGAACAATCCGCCGTTCATGCCGTCGAGGCAGAGTCCGAAGCAATCGCCGGTCATGGCGTCGATGGCCCCGAAATCGACGACTCGCGGCGTGACGTACGTCTTCTTGCGGCGGCAGTTGCGCGGTGCAGTCATTCTTTCCTCCCCATTCTGGATATGGCGGCGGCGCCGCCGGATGTGAACGTATTGTGGGGTCGGGGCCGGGGGAAGACATTGCATCCGGTCAGCCGGTTCGATGACATGCGTCAATGTCACGGCAGTCGACGCAACGCCATCGCGTACACCGCGCCGCGCAAGCACTGGCGATCTCTTGCTTGCATGGCCGTGAACGGTTGCGGCCGGTGGGGGATGGGGCCGAACACGGAGCCCCGCGACGGGTCTGGCGGCGCTATCCGGTGAACCGGTAGCCGACGCGGTGCACGGTGACGATCCAGCGGGGATCCGACGAGTCGTCCTCTATCTTCTGGCGCAGCTTGGCGATGTGCATGTCGACGGTGCGGGTCAGCGGCGAAACCGCGCCGTGGCCCCAGACAGAGTCCAGGAGCTGATCCCGCCCCACCACCTCGCCGCGATGCTCGATGAAGTACTCGAGCAGCCGGAACTCGCGCGGCTGCAACGCCAGGGGCTTCTTCCCTTTCGTGACCTCGCGGGTCCTGAAGTTCAGCGTCACGTCTCCGAACGCGTAGGTATGGGCCTGCTCCGCGAACCGTCGCGAGCGGCGCAGGACGGCCTCGACGCGCGCGAGGAGCTCCATGAAGCTGAACGGCTTCGTGATGTAGTCGTCCGCCCCCGCCTTCAGGCCGACGACCTTGTCGAGCTCCTGGCTCTTCGAGGTGAGCATGACGATCGGAATCGTGCTCCCGCGCGATCGCAGCCTCCGGCAGACGTCGACGCCGTTCACTTCGGGCAGCATGACGTCGAGAATGACGAGATCGATCCCGCCCTGGCCGGCCAGGCGCAGGCCGGCGGCGCCGTCGCGCGCCAGCAGCGTCACGTGGCCCTCGTACTGCAGCCCCTCCGACAGCGCGGTTGCCAGGGAACGATCGTCCTCGACGATCAGGATTCTGCTCACGGCCCCTCTATCCGGTGCGTTCAGGCCCGGGCCCCGGCTTCCATCCCCGGACCCTCCTCCGTGCTGGAAACGCCAACGCCGTCGCGGACCGCCGACGCACCGACCGCCGGAATCACCACGGTGAAGGTCGCGCCGCGGCCCGGGCGGCTGTCGACCTCGACCCTCCCGCCGTGCGCGTGCACGACCTGCCGGACGATCGCCAGTCCGAGGCCGGTGCCGGCGACGCCGTCGTCGGCCGGCGCGGTCGTCCGGTAGAACCGATCGAAGATCCGCTCCTGCTCCTCGGGCGCGATCCCCATGCCGAAATCGGTTACGGACACGGCGACGCCCTCGTCGCGACAGGACAGATCCACGCGAACCCGCCGCGATCGGCCCGAGTACTTCATCGCGTTGTCGAGCAGATTGACGAAGACCCGCGTCATGGCTTCTTCGTCGATGCGGACCGCCGGCAGCAGGGAATCGGGGCAGGTCACCAGGATGGTGAAGCCGTCCCGTTCGCGGCGCGCATCCACCGCACTGACGGCGGCTCCTACCGAGTCCTCCATCGCCGCGTCCTCCCGGCGGTACTCCACCGCCGCGGACTCGATGCGTGCGAAGTCCAGAACGTTGTCGATGAGGTGGCGCAGGCGATTGCTATCGTGCTCGATGTGGCCGCCGTACTCGACGATCTTCTCCGGCGACGTGACGCGCCCGCAACGCAGGAACTCGCCGAACACCGCTATCGACGCCAGCGGCGTGCGCAACTCATGGGATACGTTGGCCACGAACGCGTTCCGTATGCGGGAGAGACGCCGCTCCCGGCCCGCCGCGCGCCACGTCAGCAGCACGCCGACGATCACCGAGACGGACATCGTAACGGTCAACGCCCAGCTCGAGAACGCATTCGACTCGAGAATCCGCGCGGCGGCCGTGTGCCGGCTGCGCGCGGACAGCTCCCAGTCCCGAAACACGAAGTCGAATCGCGCCGCCAGCACGTCCGATTGTCCGGCGCCGTCGTGGGTGCCCGTCACGACGCGTCCGTGCGGGTCGGACACGCGCACGATCAGGTTGTCCGGCACCCCGCCGGGCAGCAGATCCAGCATCTCCTCGATTGCGCGAGGCAAGTACTCGCCCTCGAACCGATCCGTATCCAGCACGAAACCCACGAGGCCGATTGCGTTCCCGGCGGCGCCGGTGACGAAGCGATAGACGACCCGATTGGCGGGATCCGCCTCGTCGACGTCCAACCCGGACACGTCGAGGCCCAGCCACTGCTGCTGCCGCAGGCGCAGCAGCGTGCTGGCGCGCAGCACCACCACCTCGACGTCGGGCTCGGCGCCGATGCTCATCGTGCCGGCCGCCGGATCGTAGTACCGCGTCAGGCACAGGCATCCATCCAACGTCGCAGCGAACAGCAGTCTGGCCGCCGACGTGTCGACCGCGTCGAAGTGCCGGCCGATGTCGTCGAACCGCTTCGCGGCCAGCACCTCGGCCGGGATGTCGAGCATCGCGTGCGCCGCGTTCTCGTACATCTGCCGGACGTCGGCCGTCACGGCGTCCAGGTACCGCGCGATCGTCGTCTGGTGGGCGATGAGCTCCACCTCCGCCAGCCGCCGGCTCGACAGGTAC
>WTGR01000763.1 GCA_011523485.1 Acidobacteriota bacterium | reverse complement strand
GAGAAGAGCTACTACGGCGAGTGGTATCCGACGCTGAGTCTCGGCCGGGTCTCGAACCGCAGGATCGGCGCCGGTCCGGTCCGGGACGTGGCCATCATCAGCGGCTTCAACTTCGGGAGCGACGCCAACATCTTCCGCTACGTGCCCGGCGGGCGGCTGTCGTGGAGCGTGCCCGGTTTCTTCTTCCTCAACACCGACTTCGGAATCGCTATCGACAAAGGCAGCGGCGTCGCCGGGGGTGGGGCGCCGCGGACGGACGCCGGCTTCGTGTTCGACGTCAACTGGGGCGCCGGGTTCGACGTGGGCCGCCACTCGTTCCTGTTCACCGGTCACACGAAGTTCATGGGCGCGACGACCAACGAGCTGGGCCGTGCCGTGAAGCCGTCGCTGCTCGCGCAGCCGCAGCTCGGCTGGGACGTCGGCAAGGCGCTGACCGGCCACGCCAACCAGCTTTTCCTCGGCGTGGAGTACCAGTACTGGGGGAACAAGCTGGGCGTCGCCGGCGGCGACAACGTGGCGCAGTTGTGGGTGATGTGGCGGATGTGACTCAGGCCAGCAGGCGATCCATCTCCTCGACGAACGTGCGGGTGTCCAGGAAGTAGTTGGGGAAGGCGCGCCGGAGGGATTCGAGGGAATCGGACGACACGAGCACGGTGTCTCCCGCCGTGTTCGCGAGGTTCTTTTCCTGCGTCAGGTAGGCTTCGGTAGCCTTCGTCAGCTCGCCGTCACGAAAGCCCGAGATCCTCAGTGATTCCTCTTCCGGCCGGAGGACGAGCAGGAAGTACCTGTAGCCGTGCAACTCCTTGAGCCCGACTTCCTTCAGTGCGTAACGAAATGCTTCGAGCCTCTCCTTGACCCGGAGACCTGTAGCAGCGTTCCTGATCTCGGTCATGAGAGCGCCCGAATCGGCCGGTACATCGCCCGCTAGCGGTCCACCTTCGGCCAGCGCGAATCCGGAACCGATCAGCTTGAGAAACCGCAGCCAGTCCTCTCGCCCCTGACTGGACTTCAGCGACTGCCCGAGGAATGTCCCCACGGTTTCCACAGCCGTCGCCCAGGCATGCTGCAAGCGCGTCCGCAGTTGAAGCTCGATCTGCAGACCGTTGTACATGTCGTTCCTGTCGCTGTGATAGCGATAGATCAGGTGGATGCTTCTGTAGCCGGACTCCTTGGGATGTCGGACGTAGTCCCTCTCTCCCGCGAGCTGATGTCTCGCTCTGCGATCGCGATAGACATCCCTCAACCTGTCCACGTGCGCCATGGTGGGCAGCACAGCCCTGGCGCCGCCGATGTCCTGCATCCGGGCGAGGTTCATCCGCGGAATTCGACGCAGCTTCTGGATGATGGAGGGCACCCGCTTCAGGCGCTGGGCAACGATCGGCGCCTCGCAAACCGAGGCGGATCGTTTCCTCAGCGCCATCTGCAGCGCATTCAGCGGGAAGCTGTGCGACGAACGCCAGTTGTTGAGCACATCGAGTGCGTGACCGATTGCCAGCACGTCGGCGTCGACGCCGTTCCGAGCCAGGAGGCTGCCGGCCCGGTTGACCTCTCCACGGCTGAACGCCGGCGCGACCCACTTGCTTCTCGAAGGCGGCACGGCCGACAACTGTACCAGGATGTGGACCTCTCGCCGCGGGCGGTGAAGCTCGGGCCGCGGCGCCTGCAAAGTGCAGCCAGCGAGGCGTTTCGGGGCGCTGGTGCGCCAGAATCGCCCGTGGCGAGGCCCGCTGCGCTCGAGCGGCTGCTATCCTTCCCTGTCCAGTCGTCCGGGAAATCTGGAACGCCGCGGTCGCCAACCGGGCTCCCAGGGAGGCTCCGATGCCCTGCATGAAGATCGACACGCGCCGCACCACCGCCAGCCTGCCTCTGCTGCTTCTGTTGCTCGCCGCCGCCTGCGGGTCGCCGCCGGAAGAAGCGCCGCCGACGAGCACCGCGACGGTGTTCGAGGGAGCCCGGCTCGTCGTCGGCGACGGCAGCGATCCCATCGAGAGCGCCACGCTCGTGGTGCACGAGGGCCGGTTCGTCGCGGTCGGCGCTTCGGGCGAGGTCGAGGCGCCGGAAGGCGCGGCGAGGGTCGACCTGACCGGCCGGACGGTGATCCCCGCTCTCATCGACACGCACGTGCATTTCCCCGTAGAGCGCGAAGCGCTCATCGACGCCCTCGAGCGCAAGGCCTACTACGGGGTCGGCGCGGCCATGGGGCTCGGGCGCGACGTGGGCGACGACGTGTACGCGGTCCGGGCAGAGACCATCCCCGGCGTGCCGCGCTACCGGCACGCCGGCCGGGGGATCACGACACCGGAGCCCGGACGCACGGACATCCCCTATTGGATCGAGACCGAGGAGGAGGCGCGGGCGGCCGTGCAGGAGCTCGCGGCGCTGGAGGTCGACATCGTCAAGATCTGGGTCGACGATCGCGGCGGCCAGTTCGAGAAGATGACCCCCGAGTTGTACGCCGCGGTCATCGACGAGGCCCACCAGCACGGGCTGCGGGTCACCGCCCACATCTTCGCGCTGGAAGATGCCAAGGGGTTGCTGCGCGCGGGGATCGACGCGTTCGCCCACGGCGTGCGGGACCAGGACGTCGACGACGAGTTCGTCGAGCTCGTGCAGGAGCGCCCGGACGTGGTGCTGGTGCCGAATCTTGGGGCGCGCGGCGTCGCCGAGGACCTGAGCTGGCTGAGCGGGACCATCCCGCCCGATGCCCTGGCCGAGCTGCAGGCGGGCTCCGTCGACCGGCCGGAGGCGCAGGAGAGCTTCGGCATCCAGGCGCGCAACCTGGCGCGGCTCAACGAGGCGGGGATGCGCATCGCCTTCGGCACGGACGGCAACGCGGGCTGGAGCCCGCACCTGGAGATGGCCGACATGGTGGCGTCCGGGATGACGCCGCACGAGGTCATCGTCGCCGCCACCGGCAACTCCGCCGCGTTCATGGAGCTGGACGACGCCGGCACCGTCGAGGCGGGCAAGAGCGCCGACTTCGTGGTCCTGGAGGCGAACCCGCTCGACGACATCGCGAACACGCGGCGCATCGAGTCGGTGTATCTGCGCGGCGCGGCGGTGGATCGGGCCGCGCTGAGCGACCGCTGGCTGGGCGGCGGCGGGCAGTAGCGGCGCGCTCTCGACCTCGACACGGGAGCGCATCGCACCCGGGGCGACTGGCCAGGCATGGCCGGCTCTGTCGGAGCGGAAGCCGTCAGGGGAATGCCGACAGACTCAGTCGTCGGGGAACGCGGCCCGCGTCGTGGCAGGTTCCATCACGCGCGCGCTCAGGGCGCTGGAGACGGCCATGACGATGAAGAACGCGGCCCAGCGCGGGTGACTCGGGGCGACGGCGGCCGCTATCGACAGCAGCAGCACCGCGAACGCGGTGTCGAGCAGGCGCTTTCCCAGGGCCGAAGCGCGGCGCTGAGCGGCGAGTTGGCCGGGGTACACGCGCGCCGTGAACCAGAGGTGCAGCCGCAGGTTGACGGCGGCGCCGACCACCGCAACCGTCGTCATGAACGCGGCCAGCCCCCAGGGGGCGGGCAGCCATTCCCGCGCCCGCCAGACGGGGTAGAGCATCAGCGCGTAGACGACGCTCACCGCCACTTGGTGGAACTGCCACCACCAGCGCAGGTCCGCGGCGGCGCTGCGCGCCGGGGTAGCGGCCGGCGGCTTCAGAGACGGATCGCCGGCGGCCTGCGTAGAGCTGACGGCCGGTGCGCCGGCCGCCGCGCCGGCGTCCGGTGGCGACGCCGCGCCGTCGCCGTCCGCTGCGCGCCCACCATGCGCCGCACCGGCGCCGTCGCCGTCCGCGGCCGCGCCGTCGAGGATGGCTGCCGCCTCGACGGCTTCCCGCGCCGCTTCCAGCGCGGTGACCAGCGCCGCCGTCGTGCGGTAGCGGTCGCGCGGCGCCTTGGCGAGGCAGGTCGTGACCACGCGGGCGAGCGCCTCGGGGCACTCCCGGCGAGGGGGGCCGAGACCGGACGGCTCCGTCTCGAGAATCCGCGCCACCGTCGTGATGTCGTCCGTGCCCTCGAACGGGTGCTCGCCGGCGAGCAGCTCGTGGAGCAGGACCCCGAACGAGAACTGGTCGGCGCGCGCATCCACCGGGTCGCCGCGCAGCACCTCCGGCGCCATGTAGCCGGGCGTGCCGGGGGTGGCGCCGGGTCGGGTCAGCGTCTCGTCGCCGGCGATCCCAGCCCCCGGCTCGAACCGCGCGAGCCCGAAGTCGACCACCTTGATCGCGCCGTCGGGCGTGTGCAGCACGTTCTCCGGTTTCAAGTCGCGGTGCAGCACGCCGTGCGCGTGCGCGGCGGCCAGCGCCCGCGCGACGTCCAGGGCGATCGACACGATCTCGGCGAGGGGCATCCGGCCTTCGCGCAGCTTCATGGTGGCGCGCAGCGTGCGGCCGGGGACGTACTCCTGGACGAGGTAGAGCTGCGACTCGAACTCCTCGAGCGCGAAGACCGTTGCGATGCCGGGATGCGAGAGCGCACCGGCCGCCATCGCCTCGCGCCGCAGCCGGGCGCGCATCCGGTCGTCGTGGGTAACCGCCGGCGGCAGCGCCTTGATGGCTACGGGGCGCCGCAGCCGCGTGTCGTGACCGAGGTAGACGATGCCCATCCCGCCGCGGCCGAGAAGGCCGGTGACCTCGTAGGGCCCGAGGCGGCGGCCGATCAGCGGATCGTCGTCGCTGGACGGGAGCAGGCCGGGGTCGGCCTCCACCGCCGGCCGGTCGACGACGCCCGGCCCGCTGTGCATCTGGAGCAGCGACAACACCTCGGTGCGCAGCGCCGCGTCGCCGGCGCACGCCTCGTCGAGGAACGCGTCCCGATCGCCGGGGCCGCGTTCGAGCGCGGCGTGGAACAGCGTGTTGACCCGGCGCCAGCGCTCAGCGTCCATCGCCGGTGATCTCGCGTTGCAGCCAAGCCCTGGCCACCGCCCAGTGCCGCTTGACGGTCGCGGGAGAGATGCCGAGCGCCGCGGCGCACTCCTCGATGGTCAGACCGCCGAAGAACCGCAGCTCCACCAGCCTGGCCTGCTGCGCATCGAACGCCGCCAGCTTGTCGAGCGCGGCGTCCACCGCCAGCACGTCGACGGAGCGCTCGTCGCCGGCGACCAGGCCCTCGTCCAGCGTCACGCGGTCGGCGTCGCCGCCCCGCTTCTGCGCGGCGCGGGCGCGGGCCGCCTCGATCAGAATCTGCCGCATCGCCACCGCGGCGATGCCGATCACCTGGGCGCGTGTCCGCCAGTCCTGCTTCCTGTCCTTCAGCAGCCGGACGTACGCCTCGTTGACGAGCGCCGTCGGCTGCAGGGTGAACGCGCGCCGCTCGCTGCCGAGGTAGCCGCGCGCCAGCCGCCGCAGCTCGTCGTAGACCAGCGGCATCAGCTCGGCGAGCGCCGCGCCGTCCTGCCGGCGCGCGCCCTCGGCCAGCGCGCTCACGCGGTCGCCGGTCGGATCGCTCATGCCGACGCGACCGTCCACGCGACCCGCATGCCGCGCCGCGTCAAGGTCCCACCGCTCCCGGCGAGAAGAGCGGAGCGGGCTGCACGGTGGCGCCGTCCTCCACTTCGATCCGCCAGTCGTCGAGCGCCTCGCGCATCGCGGCGACGCGCTCCGGCTCGTCGGCCGCGACGTCGTTCGTCTCGCCCGGGTCGTCGTCCAGGTTGAAGAGCGCCACGTCCGGCCCGTCGGGACCGTTGACGATCAGCTTCCAGGCCCCCTGCCGCATGGCGAGCTGCTCCACCGGCCGGCGGGCCTGCTGGTAGGCCCAGAACAGCGGGCGCTCATTCGGCGCCGCGCCGCCGAGCAGGTGCGGCAGCAGGCTCACCCCGTCCAGGGGCTGCTCCTCCGGCGGCAGGACGTCGGCGACGTCGAGCACGGTGGCGGCCAGATCGATGCTGGTCATGACCGCGCCGCTCGTTCCCGCGCCGATGACGCCGGGCCACCAGGCCAGGGCCGGGACGCGGTGCCCGCCCTCCCACAGGCTCGTCTTGAAGCCCCGCAGCGGCCCGTTCGAGCCGGCCGGGGTGGCGCCGTTGTCCGAGAGGAAGAAGACGAACGTCCGCTCGGCCAGCTCCAGCCCCCGCAGCGTGTCGACGATCGCGCCGATGCCGGTGTCCATCTCCTCGACCATCTCGCGGTAGGCGCGGCGCACCTGCTCGGGCTCGCGGGTCTCCGGAATCCGCTCGCCGACCACCCGGAACGCCGTGTCGTTCGGCCCCTGGTAGGGGAAGTGCGGCGCCTCGTGGGCGACGTAGAGGAAGAACGGCCCGTCCGCGGCCGCCTGCTCCTCGATGAACGCCACCGCGTGATCGTTGATGAGGTGGGTGACGTAGCCCGGCTCCTCCCGGTTGGTCTCGCCGTCCCACCAGTCGTGGTTGCCGAAGCCGTCGACGTGCGAGAAGTAGTCGATGTTCCCCGACACGTAGCCGTGGAAGACGTCGAAGCCGTGCCGCAGCGGATTGGTCTCGACGCCGTAGCCGAGGTGCCACTTGCCGACGATGCCGGTGGCATAGCCTTCCGCCCGCATGCGCTCGGCGATGGTCGTTTCCCGCGGCTGCAGGCCGTGGTGGCGGTTCCAGGCCGGGTTGGCGTAGATGACGTTGGGAATGCCGGCCCGCTGCTGGTAGCGGCCGGTGAGCAGCCCCGCGCGGGTGGGGGAGCAGACCGCCCCGCTCGAGTGGAAGTCGGTGAACCGGACCCCCTCCGCGGCCATCGCGTCCAGGGCCGGCGTCTCGATCCAGCCGTCGTAGGACGACAGGTCGCCGTAGCCGAGGTCGTCGGCCATGATGACGACGATGTTCGGCCGCGGCCGGGCGGGGACCGTGGGCCGGTCGCCGGCTCCCGGGTCCGTACCCGACCCGCAAGCGGCGGCGAGCACGCCCGCGGCCAGCGCCGCGCCGGCGGCCAGACGCCGCAGGAGTGCGAGGCTGCTCATGGAACCGCCATCTTACTACCCGCGCCGCGAGCGGACGGTCGGGGCCCCCGCCGAGCGGCGGCGTCCGGCGATGCGCTATGATGCGGCCCATGCCCGGACGGGTCCGCGCCGCCGGCCGGCACCCGCACCGGGCGAGGACGCACTGCAAGAGGAGATAGCCATGCGCAGACTCACCGTACTCGGACTGCTCGCACTCGCACTGGTCGTCGCCTACGTCAGCATTCCGGCGGCGCAGTCGGGCGACGTCTACGCGCCGAAGCGGATCAACAAGGTGATCGAGCTGTTCGAGCGGGACCAGCCGGTCTATTACACGCAGGTCAACGGGGGCGGCTACGAGGAGGGCGTGCGCCTGGCGCAGACCT
>WTGR01000080.1 GCA_011523485.1 Acidobacteriota bacterium | reverse complement strand
CCGTCGACGCATCGAGGGCGAAGACGTAGTCGTCGACGCTGGTGTCGATGATGAGATTGTCGTAGATGGCGAGATTGCGGTTTATCTCGGCGAGGACGGTGATGAGGAAGTCATCCACGTCGTCGGGGAGCGACCGCCGGTATTCCCACAGGAGATCGCCGCTGGCGCCGTCGAGTGCCTGGATGACGTCCCGCGGGTTGGGCATGTACATCACGCCGTCATGGACCAGCGGCGTGCCCTGCTGGAGGCCCGGCGCGAGGGCCCGCGTCCAGACCATCCGCAGCTCGCCCACGTTGCCGCGATCGATTTGATCCAGCGGACTGTAGCCCCAGCCGTCGAGCGTCCGCCGCCACATGAGCCAGTCGGCTGGATCGGGATCCTGCAACACCTCGTCCGTCACTGGGACGAAGGGGCTACCCGACTGCGCCGGCGCCTGGCCCGCAGTCAGCACGAGACACACTACCAATGCCCAACGGATCGCAGACATACGCCCTCCACGCCCCACTCTACACGCGTGCTTGCGGATGGGTAAGGATCAACGGTCGATGGCCGCCGTCAACTCGCCGATGATCCCGGACAGGTACGCCTCGTGACCGCCGGGGCTCGGTCCCGGCCGGACGACCACGAGATCGTGGGACGGGACGTGTGGAACTGTCGTGCGGAGAAGATCGTCCAAGCAGAGCTGAGGAGGGTCAGCCATGACTCCATCGGTTACGTTCACCAACCGCCTGGGCGAAGTGCTCGCCCCAATGCTGCTCTGGATGCGGGATATCGGTTTCTTCGAGTGGTACGTCTACATCCCGGTCATGACGGCATCGGCAGTCGGGCTCTTCCTGATCGTCGTCAGGACAACGGACCGCAACGGGACGTTCAGCGACCGGCCGCGGCGCGCAATCTGGCTCGCTGCCTATCTCGGCCTCTGCTTCCTGGCGACGAACGGGCTCGCGGTCGGCCTCAAGACGCTCATCGTCGAAGAGCTCGACCACACGACGAGGGTCTGGTTCGAGGCGTACCTCGGACCGTTGCACCTCTACATCGTCGCCGTCGCCCTGTCGTACCTGGCCCTCATCGCGCGCAACAGGACGGCCGCACTCGATTGGGGCCTGGGCCTGTTCGTGCAGCTCGGCCTGCTGGCGGGGTACTCCGTCGGCGTCTACCGGTTGCTCAACGAGCCGATGTCCCTGGCCGCGCCGACCATGGGCCTGAGCGGTATCGTCATGTGCGCCGCGTTCGCACTCTACAACGTCGATCTGTACCGGCGGTTCGTCGCTCCCGCCTCCCGACTCGCGCAACTCGGTTGACGATCAGGGACGGCGCGGCATCCCGACTATGCGCGCGCCGGTGACGAACCGCCGGTAGTTCGAGATCTCGTGGGTGATGAACTGCCGCGCGACGCCGGCGTTGCGCCAGATCGTCATCGACTCGCTCGATGCGGGCAGCAGCAGCGTTTCGTCCGGATCGGAGAACGCCACCCGGCGATACCGGACCGTACTGTTGGAGCTCTCGATAGCCATCGTCCGCCGCATGCCGCGGCGCCGCTGCTCGCGCGGCACCGGGAATTCGTACATGCCGCGCAGGCGCTCATCCAGGCGCAGCACGTCGCCGGTCTCCGCGTCGGCCCAGACCCTGCCCCGCGTGTGTCCCGGCAGATCGATGCTGACGCAGAGCCCGTCCCATTCGATGGTCGGCTCTTCGTCGTGCCGCAACCGGTACTCGAGGACGTCCGTCTCCCGGCCCGCCTCGCGCTCGCGCCCTGACCAGGTGAACACGTAGTCCTGCCGCTTCGCCGGCAGAAAGATCGCCAGCGGCTCCTCCGAGAACGGCTCCGGATCGGCGCACACGGGCTCGTCTTCCGGCGCCGCCGGCCGGCCGTTGGCTTCCAGGAGCGTGCGCATCACGACGGGCTCGGGCGCCGGCGTGTCGGTGTCCGCCCCCGCCGCCCACTCGACTCGCATCTCGTACAGGAGGTTTCTTCCTCGACCGGTGGAGCGAAAGTCCCGCCCCATCGGACGCACGCGGACGCGCACGTCGGCCATCACATGCTGAGCCCGCGAATAGAAGCGCTCGACGGAGGCCTGGATGCGCTGCAGAACCGCTTCCACATCGGGGCCGCCCGCGCTCTGGGCCGAAACCGGTCCTCCGCCGACCAGGAGGGCCCCCAGCACCAACATCCCGTACGGTCGAGGCCAGCGCATCCCGAGACAATAGCCACGACGCCGCGATCTCGCAACACGGCGCGGGTGCTCGACGTCCGCTCACGAGTCGATTCGGTTCCATGCCGGAACGTGTGGAACTGTCGTGCGGAGAAGATCGTCCAAGCAGAGCTGAGGAGGGTCAGCCATGACTCCATCGGCTACGTTCACCAACCGCCTGGGCGACGTGCTCGCCCCCGTTCTGCTCTGGATGCGGGACATCGGTTTCTTCGAGTGGTACGTCTACATCCCGGTCATGACGGCATTGGCAGTCGGGCTCTTCCTGATCCTCGTCAGGACCACGGAGCGCAACGGGACGTTCACCGACCGGCCGCGGCGCGCTCTCTGGCTCGCTGCCTACTTCGGCCTGTGCTTCCTGGCGACGAACGGACTGGCGGTGGCTCTCAAGACGCTTGTTGTCGAGGAGCTCGACTACCCGACGAGGGTCTGGTTCGAGGCGTACGTCGGACCGTTGCACTTCTACATCGTCGCCGTCGCCCTGTCGTACCTGGCCCTCATCGCGCGCAACAGGACGGCCGCACTCGATTGGGGCCTGGGTCTGTTCGTGCAGCTCGGCCTGCTGGCCGGGTACTCCGTCGGCGTCTACCGGTTGCTCAACGAGCCGATGTCCCTGGCCGCACCGACCATGGGCCTGAGCGGCATCATCATCTGCGCGGCGTTCGCGCTCTACAACGTCGACCTGTACCGGCGGTTCGTCGCTCCCGCCTCCCGGCTCGTGCAGCACGGTTGAGACGCATCCGTCGCGTGCTTGAGCCGCTCGGCCTGATGAAGTCGTTCTGCGACGCAGACTCCCGGCTCAGCGGATGAGCCAGAGCTCGGTCTGCGGCCCGGACAGGTACTCCACGGGGCCGTCTCCATGCACGAGCGTGTCCTCCTCGCGCATGATGGTCACCGCCTGCCCGTCCCATTCCGGAGCCGGCGCGGTGATGGAGTACTCCAGCGAGATCCACTCCCCCGCGCGCAGCGGAAACCGCGGGTGGTCGCCGTAGCGGTCCGGCCAGTCGAAGACCATCCAGACCCCGGCGTCGTGGACCCAGTTGCCCTGGGCGTGCGAGTAGACGAGTGCGTCGATCCCCTCGTCGGCGGCGCGCGCCTCGGCCCTGGTCTTGATGGCGATGCCGGTGCGGCCGGGCACGAACTCCTCGAGGAGGATCTCGGCCATCCGGTTCGAGCGCTCGAACGCGGCGCGCAGGCCGGCCGGCGGCTCCTCCTCGCCCGGCCGCAGGACGTAGGCCATCTTCTGCTGGTCGGCCACGATGCCGGAGTTGCGCACCCCGAAGTCGACGTGCAGCAGGTCGCCGGGCTGGATGACCGCGTCGTCGCTGTCGCGCGGCTCGGCGCCGGCGCGCTGCAGGTCGACCGACGCGGGGAAGTTGAACTCGAACCCCTGCCGCTTCCACTCGGCGGTGATCCAGTAGTGGACGTCGAGCAGGGTGGTCCGCCCCGGCGTGATCACCTCGTTCGACAGCGCGCGGCGCAGGATGGCGAAGGTCGCGGCGGACGCCTCCCGCTGAATCGCATCCTCGGCCGGGGTGCGCGTGGAGACGTACTCGACGAGCAGCGGCTCGGACGAGACGAGGCGGTCCCGGTACCGCGGTCCGAGGGCGTCCAGCAGGTACTGCTTGAGCTCGGCCGTCAGCCCGTCCGCCATGCTGATGGTCCGCGACTGGTTGATCGCGATCCGCCGCGGGTCGCGTTCCTCGACGTAGCGGCGCAGGTGCGGCGCCAGCCCCTCCTCGCCGTAGAGCGTGCGCGTGTCGTAGAAGCGTGCGAGCTGGCCGCTCAGGTGCGTCCCGAGGACGGTCGTCTGCAGGCCTTCCGCGCCGGCGTCGTGGAAGAGATAGGCGTTGCGGTGGCCGTACCAGCCGGTGATCCCGTAGCCGCCGAACAGCTCCAGCGCCGGATCGGGCGCGTTCTCGCGGCTCATGATGACCCAGAGATCGATGTCGTGCGCCCGCATCAGCGGCAGCAGGTGCCGCCGCATCTTCTCGGCCTTGACGTTCCACTCGCGCTCGGTCCGCTCGCGCACCAGCTCCGGGGTGAGCTGGCCCGCCGCGGCCAGCGCTGCAACCAACGGCGCTACGACCAGAACGGCGATCCCCAACGTGGCGGCGGGATTCGTCCTGCGGGTTCGGAAAGTCGCGGCGCGGCGACCGGACTGCGGACTCATACGCTGCTCCGTTTCTCTGCGAGCCGCGCGACGAACGCTTCGTGCTCGGGCGTTCCGACGCCCTTCTGCACCTCCGCCAGGGCGCCGGCGAGATCACCGTTCAGCAGTGCCGCGACGGCCAGCCGCAGGCCGGGCAAGACCCGGCTGTGGACGACCCCGGCGTCATCGGGCGCCAACGGGCGGTATTCACCCTCCACCAGCTCGAACCAGTCGATGCGCGCCTCCCGTGTTCGCCACACGACGTACTCCTGCACGCCATTGCGCCGATAGGCGCGCAACTTGTCGTGGAGGTCGATGGACGTGCTGCTGACCGCGACCTCGACGACCAGCTCCGGCGCTCCCTCCAGATAGTTGTCGCCGCTCACCCGGCATCGGCCGCCCGCGTCCGGGTCGATGCGCAGCAGCACGTCGGGCTGCGGCTCGTTGTCCAGATCGAGACGGACGGTGGCGTTGTCGTCGCAGCGAACGCCCGACGTGAACGCGCTGTAAACGAGGAACAGGCCCTGAATCATCGCGTGGGGCCCGGAGTGGGCCAGACTGACGGGCGACGGCATGTAGACGATTCCCTCGATCAATTGCGCCTTCTTCAGGTCCGGCCGTGCGGCGTACCGGCGCTCGAACTCGCATCGCGTCAGCCGATCGCCGTTCTCCAGAGCCGGCACCCGCGCTCTGGTCGGCGGGCACTCCTCGCCCGAAGACCCTCCGGACGCCGCCGCGAAGCCCGGCTGTGCCATGCGCGCCAATACCTCAGCCTGCCGACTCGAGCCCGCCTCGGCCCCGTCTCCGCATCGGTCGAAGAAGGCAACCGCGCGACATCGGGGGCATGCTTGTCATCACTGCCGGCGTTCGCTACTCCGAGTACGTGATCCGGTAGATCGCCCCCGCCGTGTCGTCGCTGACCAGCAACGCGCCGTCCGGCATCACCTGCACGTCGACCGGGCGCCCCCACCAGGTATTGTCTTCCTCCAGCCAGCCCTCGGAGAACACCTCGTAGTCGGTCACCTGGTCGCCGTCGAGCTTCGCCACGGTCAGGCGGTAACCGGTGTGGCCCGCCTCCGGGGTCCGGTTCCACGAGCCGTGCTCGGCGATGAAGATCTGGTTGCGGTACTCGGCCGGGAACATGTCGCCGGTGTAGAACCGCATGCCCAGCGAGGCGACGTGCGGGCCCAGCTTCCGGGCCGGCGGACGGAACTCGCTGCACGGCCGGGTGTCGAACTCCGGATCCTGGATGTCGCCCTGGTGGCAGAACGGGAAGCCGAAGTGCAGGCCGGGCTCCGGCGCGTGGTGCAGCGTGTCGGCCGGCTGCTCATCGCCCAGGCGGTCGCGGCCGTTGTTGGTGAACCAGAGCTCGTCGGTCTCGGGATGCCAGGCGAAGCCGACCGTGTTGCGGATGCCGTGCGCGTAGATCCGCAGGTCGCTCCCGTCCGCGTTCATGCTGTTGATGGTGGAGTAGATGGGCGTGGTCGCCTCGTGGTCGCAGACGTTGCACGGCGCGCCGACCGGCACGTAGAGGCGGCCGTCGGGACCGAAGGCGATGAACTTCCAGCCGTGCGCCCGGTCTGACGGGAACTCGTCGTTGACCACCACGGGCTCGGGCGGCGACTCGAGGTGCGCCTCGATGTCGTCGTAGCGCAGGACGCGGTTGACCTCGGCGACGTAGAGGTCGCCGTCGCGGAAGGCGACGCCGTTCGGCATGTTGAGGCCGCTGTCGAGCGTCAGCACGCGGTCGGCCTTCTGATCGCCGTCGTCGTCGCGCACCGCATAGACGTTGCCGAGCCGGCGCGTGCTGACGAAGAGCGTCCCGTCCGGGCTGAGCGACAGTTGCCGCGCGTTCGGAACGTCGGGCGCGTAGACCTCGATGGAAAACCCGTCCGGCAGCGTCAGCTTGTCGAGCTGCGGGCCGCCGTCCTGGGCGGCGAGCGGCGCGGCAACGACGACCGCCAGTGCGAATGTGAAGAACATCGTACGGAATGTAGTTGTCATTACCTGTCCTCGATGCGCCCCGGCGGCGCGCTGTACCAACTATTCCGGAAACTCCATCACTTTCCTCCGCATGCAATGGAGGAGTTCATCATCGGTCTTGACGACGTGGCTCGTGCGGTAGAGCTCCGGGTGCTTGTTGTGCTCAGCGTAGTCGGTCGGGTTGCCATCCCTCTTGGCGACTACCCAGGAGGCGTACGGTCGATGGTCACCCAAATACCTACCAGAGGATTGTGTGGGCACTCCCAAGACACGCGTAAACGCCTCGTACGTGCACCGGACCCGCGCTCGATTGAGGTAGTCGAGAATCAACTCCGGGGCACAGTTCGACATCGCCGCGATTCCAGGATCAGTACCGGAACAGGTACTGGACCTTCGTGAAGATGGCGCGGTTGGTCTGCTGCATGAACGTCAGCGTCGGGAACAACTGGTCCTCGAACCCGTCGCCGTCGATGTCTCCGTAGAGCCGATCCGCCTGCTGGTAGTGGTCGTCGTAGCCGACGTAGAACGCCGTCCCCGCGTTCACGCGATACGTGAGCAGCCAGTTCAGGCCGAACTTCCGGTCGAACGTGTTGTACTCCGCGATGTTGCGCAGCAGGAAGCGGTCGGTGAACTGGTAGGTGCTCAGGGTGCGCAGGATCTTCACGTCGAAGATCGTGTCGGCGCCGTTGCGCAGGTCGATGAAGTCGCTCACGCTGAGATTCAGCTCGGACTGGAAGCGCGAGACCGGGCGCAGCGCGGCGAAGAAGCTGCCGCTGCCCCCCTTGCCGAGATAGGGGTTCTCCTGGTACTTGACCTCGTCGCCCTGGCGGTAGTAGCCCCCGAAGACCAGCATCCGGTTCGTGTTGACCTCCCCGCCCACCGACACCGCGCGCTTGTGGAACCGGACGCCGCGGTAGCGCTCCATCTCTTCGCGCACGTCGGCGTTGAAGCTGATGTTC
>WTGR01000835.1 GCA_011523485.1 Acidobacteriota bacterium | reverse complement strand
CCCTCGGCATCGCCGCGACGCGCCTCACCTGGCTGGAGCAGCCGTCCCTGGCCCTGGCCGGCGTCATCCAGACCGTTCCCAGCCTGGCTCTGTTGGCCGCCATGGTTCCGGTGCTCGCCGCCCTGGATCTGCAGAGCATCGGATTCCTGCCGGCCATCGTCGGATTGACGCTGTACGGCGTCCTCCCGGTGCTGCGCAACACCGTCACCGGGATCGCCGGCGTGGATCCGGCCCTCAAGGAAGCGGCGCTCGGCGTGGGCATGACCTCCCGGCAACAGCTCCTGCTGGTGGAACTGCCCCTGGCGATGCCGGTCATCGTGGCGGGCATCCGCACGGCGACGGTCTGGGTCGTCGGCATTGCGACGCTGTCGACTCCGGTCGGCGCAACCAGCCTCGGCAACTACATCTTCAGCGGGCTGCAGACACGCAACTACGCCGCGATTCTCCTGGGGTGCGTGGCCGCGGCCGGGCTGGCCCTGCTGCTGGACGGGCTGGTGCGGGCGGTCGAGGTAGGCCTCGCCAGGCGCCAGCGGGGCCGGCTGACCACGGCGCTCGCGGCCGTCGGTCTCCTGTACGCCTATGCCGGCATCACGTTCGCGGCCCCTCTCCTGGGTGATCGCGAACGGCCGATCGTCGTCGGCGCGAAGAGCTTCACGGAACAGTACATCCTGAGCGCCGCCATCGCCGGCTGGGTGGAGCACGAGACCGGCCGGCCCACGTCGCTGGTGCAATCGCTCGGCTCGCTCGTGGCGTTCGATGCGCTGAACAGCGGGGAGATCGACATCTACGTCGACTACACCGGCACGCTCTGGGCGAACGAGATGGGGCGCGCGGAAATCCGCGCGAGCCGCGCCGAGATGCTCGAGGAGGTCCGCGAGTTCCTCGAGGCGGGACACGGCATGACGCTGCCGGCGACGCTCGGCTTCGAGAACAGCTACGCGTTGGCAGTGCGCGGTGCCGAAGCGGACCGCCTGGGTCTGCGGACCATCGGCGACCTGGTGGTCCATGCGCCGCGCCTCGCCATCGGCGGCGACGTGGAGTTCTTCGCCCGCCCGGAATGGGTGGCGGTACGGGACACCTACGAGCTTGCGTTCCGGGAACAGCGGGCGATGGACGCGTCGCTCATGTACCAGGCGGCGGCGACCGAGGAAGTCGACGTGATAGCCGCCTACACCACGGACGGACGAATCACGGCCTACGATCTGCGCGTGCTCGAGGACGACCGCGGCGCGATCCCTCCCTACGATGCCGTCGTGGTTGCCGGCGCCCGGCTCGCCGAGGACGCCGCGGACGTGCTCGACGCCCTGGCGCGGCTCGACGGATCGATCGACGCGGAGCGGATGCGCGGCATGAACCTGCGGGTCGACGAGCGGGGGGAAGCCCCCGCGACGGTGGCGGCCGCGTTCGTGCAGGAGTGGTCGGAGGGCATCGCGCCGTGAGCCGTTCCGCGTCCGCCGCACGGGACGCGGCGCCGGCGATGGCGAAGCGGCCGGTCGGCAGCGTCCTGGGGACCCCCTGATGAGATCGGCCGGGTGACCGGGCCCGAAAGGAGCACGCGTATGCCGATTCTGGAGTTCCTCGGATTCGCCGGCGCCCGCGACGACGCGTCGCCCGAGGCCGACGTCGTCCGCCACATCGTCGGCGAGCTCGAAGCGTTGCCGGAGGACCGCGCCCGCTACCTCGCCACGTTCGCCTGGGTGCTCGGCCGCGCCGCTCACGCCGACTCCCACGTGAGCGACGACGAGACACGGAAGATGGAGGACATCGTCCGCGTCCTCGGGCATCTGCCCGAGGCGCAGGCGGTGCTGGTCGTGGAGATGGCCAAGCACCAGGTGCGCCTGTTCGGGGGCACCCAGAATTACGCGGTGACGCGAGGTTTCCGCGAACTCTCGACCCCCGAGCAACGGATCGAGCTGCTCGAGTGCGTCTTCGCCGTCTCGGCCGCCGACGAGTCGATCACGGTCGTCGAAGAGGGCGAGGCCCGCAAGATCTCGACCGAGCTCGGACTCGACCACGCCGAGTTCGTCCGCGCCCGCGCCGCCTACGTGGAGCACCTCGAGGCGCTGAAGACCCTACGCGGCCGGCGCCCGCCCCTTGCGCGGTGAGACCGACACCGCCGGGTTCGCGTCCAGCATCACGGCCAGCCAGCGCAGATCGGCGGTGTTCTCCAGCGCGATCTTCACCACCATGGTGAGGGGCACCGAGAAGAGCATCCCGACCGGCCCCCAGACCCAGCCCCAGAAGACGAGGGACACGAAGACCACCAGGGTCGAGAGGCCGAGGCGGCGGCCGAGCAGCGTCGGCTCGATCAGGTTCCCGAACGCGACGTTCACGAGCAGGTACCCCGCCGCGATGATCACGGCCGGACCGGGTCCGAGCTGCAGCAGCGCGAGCAGCACCGCCGGAATCGCCGCGAAGATGGAGCCGAGGGTCGGAATGAAGTTGAACATGAACGCGACGACGCCCCACAGCAGGGGAAAGTCGAGCCCCATGATCGCGACCCAGATCCCGACGATGACGCCTGTGGCCGCGCTGACGGTGGCCTTGGTGACGAGGTAGGTCTGGATCTGGGCGGAGATTCGCCCGAGGTGTCCGAATGGGTCGGGTCCCGCCCCGAACGCGAGCTTGATCTTGGCGGTGAAACCGGCCGCCTCGAACAGGATGAAGACCACCGTCAGGAACACCAGAAAGGCGTTGGACAGAAAAGCGCCGACCGTCCGAACCGCGTTCCCGACGATCGCGCCGGTGTTGCCGATGATCGCGCCGAGCGTATCGACCGTCCCGAAGGCCGCCAGGGAGACCGATTGGAAATCCTCCCGCAACTGCTCCACCGGCAGGCCCAGGGACGCGCCCAGCGCGGCCACCGAGGTCGCCAGATCGCCGACGCGGGCTCGGTAGCGGGGAATCACTTCCGTCAACTGGTTGACCGACTGCGCCAGCAACGCCACCAGGATCCCGATGACCGAGGCGACGGTCAGGACCGTCAGCAGCACGGCCAGGGGCTTCGGCACGCGCATCCGCACCAGCCAGTTCATCAGCGGCACGTTCACCACGGCGAGGAACACGGCGATCAGGAAGGGCAGGATGAGGGCGGCGGCGGCGCGCAGGCCGGCGATGACGATGACGACGCAGGCCGCGGCGACGAGGAATCGCAGGCCGGCGTCGCGGCGCTGGCGCGGCTCGGGGCTCATGACGGCTCGGGGCTCATGGCGCGTCGAAGAGCGTCAATGCGAATGCCGCGTCGGACTCGATCCACTGCGCGCCGTACGCGAATCCGGCGCGCGCGGCCATGTCCACCACGTCGTCCGGACGGTACTTGTGCGAGCTCTCGGTCCAGATCGTCTCTCCCTCGGCGAACCGGACGCAACAGCCGGCGCCGGGAAGACAGACGGTCTGCTCCGCCTGACTGACGAGATAGGACTCGACGCGCGACTCCCGCGCGTTCCAGACGACACGGTGCGCGAACTGCTCGAGATCGAAGTCCGCGTCGAGCTCGCGGTTCAGGCGCACGAGAAGATTGCGGTTGAACGACGCCGTCACGCCCAGCGGGTCGTCGTAGGCCAGGATCAGATCCGGCTCCGGCTTGACCAGGTCCGTACCCAGCAGCAGGCTGTCGCCCGGCCGCAGCGCGGTGCGGATCGCCGCGAGAAAACGGTCTGCCTCATCCGGAGCGAGGTTTCCGATATTCGATCCGAGGAACAGCACCATGGCCGGGCGACCCGGATCCAGCTCGGCAACGGCGGCGCGCAACCCCTCGGCGTACGAGGCGCAGTGCCCGCGGACGGCAACTCCGGGATGGGGCGCCACGGCGCGGCTGGCCTGTGCGAGCGCCGTCTCCGAGATGTCGATCAGATGGATGGTCGCGGCGCGGCCCTGCTCGGCGAGTCCCGCGGTCAGAATGGCGAGCTTCTCGCCGTTGCCGCCGCCGAGCTCGACCAGCGTGGCGGGATCGCCCAGGCGCGCGAGGATGTCGTCACGTTCACGCGTCAGCAGCGCCCGCTCGCTGCGCGTGATCGGGTACCAGGGAAGCTCGCAGATCGCCTCGAACAGGTGCGACCCGAGCGCATCGTAGTGATACTTCGTGGCCAGGCGCTTCGGCCGACTCGTAAGCCCCTCGACCACGTCGCGCGCGAGTGCTTCGTCGAGGCCCGCGTGCGCAGCCGGCGCCGGGCGGTCGGATACCGCTTCCAGCGCCGTCACTGCGCGTCTCCCGCGCAGCGAAACGTCGCGTACGCGTACGGATAGTGCGGCCGGAACCAGTTCCGGAAGCTGCGGCGCACGAGACCGCGCGCCGTGGCCGGCGACGCCCCCTTGACGACGAAGTGCTCGCCGTCGAAGAAGTCGGCGGAGTACTCGGGATACGAGGCCATGGCCTCGAAGCCGGGGAAACCGGCGAAGGGCGTGGACGTCCATTCCCAGCCGTTGCCGGCGAGATCGTGCACGCCCCAGGCGCTCGCACCCGCGGGGAAGGAACCCACCGGCGCCGGATCCCAGGACCGGAAATCGAAGTTGCCCCGGGTCTCGTCCGGCGCCCCGTCGCCCCAGGGATGCGCGCGCTCGACCCCGTCCGGCGTCCCGAAGGCGGCGCGGTGGTACTCGGCCTCCGTCGGCAGCCGCAACCCCTTCCAGCGGGCGAAGGCGCTCGCCTCGTCGTGCGTCGCGTACACCGGCCAGGCGGGCGGCAGCGGCACGCGGCCGAACATGCCGCGCCAGAACCAGTCGCCGTCCGAACGTTCCCAGAACAACGGATGCGCGCGCCCGGTCTCCCGGCGCCGGCGCCAGGCCGCGGCCGACCACAACGCGGGGTCGTCGTAACCCCCGGCGTCGACGAACGCGCGGTACTCGGCGTTGGTCACATCGTGCACGTCGATCGCAAACGCGGGAACCTCGACGCTGAGCGACGGAAACTCGTTGTCCCAGCCGAAGCGGACCTGCTGCATCCCGGCGCCGAGGGTGGCGCTGCCGGTCGGGATGGTCACCATCTCGCGCCGGGCCGGCGGGGACTCGGCCACCCCGGTCGGCTCGTACCCGGCGGGACGCCGCTTGAAGCGCGGATCCAGACGGTGCCACATGTAGAGCAGCGTCTCCTGGTGCATCTCCTCGTGCTCCAGGATGGTGAAGACGCCCTGGCCCCGCCGCAGCACCGCGTTGTCTTCGCCCTCGACAGGGGCGGATGCGAGCGCCGACAGGATGGCGTCGTCGGCCTGCTCCGCGTAGCGGCGCACCGCGTCCCGGGACGGCCAGCTCGCGATTTCCGAGGCCGAGGCGGCCGCACCGTCCGTCGGATCGATCCCGCGCGCGAACAGCACCTCCAGGTCGCCGTCGACACCGGGATGCCCGAGCCCGCGCTTGAGAAAGGCATTCACGGCGAACGCGGGAATATGACCGTCATAGAACACGACCGGATGCCGGAGCGGGATCGGCCGCTCGTAGTAGGCGTCCGGCGAGAGCATCTCGAAGAGCTCCCGGGTCCGGGTCCGGTTCTCGCGATAGGCCTGAATCACCTGCCGGCGGTCGACGACGCCGGCGCCGGACGGCGCAACCTGCATCAAGGCAACCTCCCGAATCGAGCCATGCTTCCCACGATCGTACCAGAACGCGGACACGCCGGACGCAGGCGGCGCGCCGGGCTGGTATGCTAGTCTGATCCGCGGCAGCGGCGCCCACGGCTCCACCCCGCGCCGGCGAACGACGCGAAAGTGGCGGAACTGGCAGACGCGCCGGATTTAGGATCCGGTAGCCGCAAGGCTATGGGGGTTCGAGTCCCCCCTTTCGCACCATCCCGCGACAGACCGCAACGCAGCCTCGGCGCCGCCGGCGGGACCAGCGGCCCGCCGGGGGTTGGAACGGCCGGCAGTACACGATGACGACGGCGATGAAATCCGAGCTGAAGGACGTCGGCGCATGCCGCAAGGAGCTGGCCGTCGAGATCCCGGCGACCACGGTCGACGCGGCGATCGAGCGCATATCGCGGCGCTACGGCCGGTCGGTGAAGGTGCAGGGATTCCGGCCCGGGAAGGTGCCCGCCAGGGTCGTGCGGGCGCGCTTCCACGATCGGATCCTCCGCGACGTCGCCCAGGATCTGATACCCGAAGCGGTGGACGAGGCGGTTGCGGAGCACGAGCTGCAGCCGGTGGCGACGCCGGAGATCCGCGACGTGGAGGTCGACGACGGGAAGCCGCTCACCTTCACCGCGCTCCTCGAGACGGTACCCGAGGTCGACCCGGGCGACTATTCCGCGTTCACGCTGCGCCAGAAACCGGTCACGCTGGACGCCGGCACGGTGGAGCAGGCCGTCGAGCGGCTGCGCCAGGGGCGCGCGCAACTGGAACCGGTCACCGAGCGCCCGGCGGAGCGGGGCGACGTGCTGACCATCGATCTCGAGCGGCGGCTGCCGGACCAGCCGGGCGCGGCGCCGGAGCATCTCCAGGGGGTGCGCGTCGAGATCGGCGGCGACGCGAATCCGCCCGGGTTCGACGACGAGCTGGTCGGACTGGAGGCGGGGGCCACGCGCTCGTTCACGGTGACCCACGCGGAAAACGACGCCGTCCGCAGGCTCGCGGGCCGGCAGGCCTCCTACGCGATCGAGGTCAAGAACGTGCAGCGGCCGGTGCTGCCGGATCTCGACGACGAGTTCGCCCGCTCGATCGGCAAGTTCGACGATCTGGCCGCTTTGCGGGCGCAGGTCGACGCCGATCTGCGGGCGCAGGCCGACGCCGAGGCGCACAACGAGGTGCGCCAGGACCTGTTGCGACAACTCGCGAACCGGGTCACGGTCGAGGTGCCGGAAGCGCTGATCGGGCGCGAGCTGGACCGCCGCGTCGAGCAGGTCGCCCGGCGCCTCCTGGAGGAACAGGTCGACCCCCGGCAGGCGCGCATCGACTGGGACGCGTTCCGCGAGCAGCAGCGCGCATCGGCGACCGACGCCGTCCGCGGGACGCTCGTGCTCGACGAGATCGCCGGCCGGGAGGCGATCGAGGTGACGGGCGCCGACGTGGACCAGGAGGTCGAACGCCAGGCGGCGCTGAGCGGCCGCACGCCCCAGGCGGTCCGTGCGCTCCTCGAGAAGGACGGGGGCATCGGACGGCTCCGGGCGGGCCTGCGGCGCGAGAAGGCGATCACGCTGCTGATGAAGCGCGCGACGATCGTGAGCCTCTGACCCCGTGCCGGCGGCGCGGCGCGAGCCGGGCTCCGTACCATGTAACCTATTCACATGCCCGAATCCCGATCGCAGCTCATTCCGATGGTGGTCGAGCAGACCAACCGGGGCGAGCGCGCCTACGACATCTACTCCCGCCTGCTGAAGGACAGCATCGTCTTCA
>WTGR01000016.1 GCA_011523485.1 Acidobacteriota bacterium | reverse complement strand
GGCGCGCATTCCGCGAAACCGAGCAGCCGCCGCTCGTTGGCCGGCGTCGCCACCCGCGTCAGCGCCCGCACCTTGGAGTACGAGAGCTGCCCCCGCCGCATCGCGTCGCTCAGCAGCGGGAGGTCTTCCAGCGCGCGGGCCACGCGCACCTTCTCGCGGGCGGCGCCCAGGGCCAGTCCGGTGCGCCAGTTCAGCCAGTGGGCGCAGGACTTGAAACCGCTCCACCCCTCGCGCTGGTCGAAGGCGCGAATCATCACGAGCAGCTCGTAGGTCGCGGCCTGGATGCGAGCGGCCAGCTCGGCGATATCGTTGCCGAGGCTCTCGGCCTCGTCGCGGCGGTGCACGACCGTCGCACGGTGTTCCTCGATGGACATGGGAGCGCCGATGGGCGGCGAGGCGGCCGTCGACGCCGGGATGTTGCTGGAAGTGGTCCGGACCAAGGCTGCGGTTACGCTCATGGACCCATTGTAACCCCCTTTTTTTCAACGGTTTGAGAGCATCCGTGCGCCTCGTCCGGGGGTGGATTGGTCGTTTTCGGTCATCCCGGCCGAAGAGGGCCGTCAGCGGGCAGATGTGTCGTTCCGAGAGGTGTCTCAGACTTCGTGCCGGACCGCGGTCGACCGGCCGTCAGAAAGTTGTCAAGCAGAATCTTCGAGAGGGTGCAGGATTTCGACGGCGCGGCGACTGAACGAAGACCATTCCAACCATTCCTCGGCAGCGTGGCAGGGTCTTGTATCCTAATTCTATGTGAGCCAGAATAATGTCGTACGGCATAATAATGTCGTGCGCTTCATCGACCGGGCCGACGAGATGCGCCGGCTCGACGCCGCGCTGGTCCAGCCGGGCGCCTTCGCCGTCGTCTGGGGCCGTCGCCGGGTGGGCAAGACCCGCCTGCTCATCGAGTGGTCGCAACGGCATGACGGCCTGTACGCGGCGGCCGATCCGTCCGCCCCGGCGGTGCAGCGACGCTACCTGGCCGCCGCGGTCGAGCGCCGGTTTCCGGGATTCGCCGACGTCGAGTACCCGGACTGGCGGTCGTTCCTGCTGCGGCTCGCCCGGGAAGCGGACGGGACCGGCTGGCGCGGGCCGTTCGTGCTCGACGAGCTGCCGTACCTGATCGCCTCCGACTCGACCCTGCCCGGCGTGCTGCAGGCATGGGTCGATTCGGTTCCCGGGCGGCCGACACTGGTGGTCAGCGGGTCGAGCCGGCGGATGATGCACGGCGTCGTCCTTTCCGCCGGCGCGCCGCTCTACGGCCGGGCGCGGGAAGCGTTCCCCGTGCGTCCGCTGAAGCCGGGATACCTGGCCGACTTGTTCCCCGGCGTCGAGGCGCGCGATCTCGTTGCGCTCTACGCGTTGTGGGGCGGGATGCCGCGCTACTGGGAGCTCGCCGAGCCGTTCGGCCTCGACCTCGAGCGCGCGGTCGACACGCTGGTGCTCGACCCGGCCGGCCCACTGCACCTGGAGCCGGACCGCCTGCTCCTGGAGGAGGTCCCGCCGGCCACCGCGCTGCGCCCCTTGCTGGATGTGATCGGCGCCGGCGCGCACCGCGTCAGCGAGATCGCGGGTCGCCTGGGTTGGCCCGCCTCCAGCCTGTCGCGGCCGCTGGCGGCACTGACCGAGATGGGCCTGGTGCGCCGGGAGACGCCGTTCGGCAGCGATCCCCGCTCCGGCAAGCGCAGCCTGTATCGGATCGACGACCCGTTCCTGCGGCTGTGGTTCCGGGTCGTTGCGCCGGGGCGGGCGGCCCTCGCACAGGCGCCGCGCGAGACGCGGCTCGAGTACTGGCGCCGGCACCGCGCGGGGCTCGAGGCGCAGGCCTGGGAGGAGCTCTGCCGCCTGGCGGTGCCGTTCCTGCACTGCGCCGATTCCGCCCTCGCCGATCTCGGCCCCTGGGAGCCGGCGCAACGCTACTGGCGGCGCAACGAGCCCGAGCACGACGTCGTGGCGCGCTCGGTGGACGGCCGGCGCCTGCTCATCGGCGAGGCGAAGTCGCCATCGCGGCCGGTGTCGCCGGCGTCGCTGCGGTTCCGTCCGAGCGCGCCGGCGATTCCCGGCGTTGCCGACCTGGAGATCGTGCCGGTGGCATTCGCGCCGCTGGGGACAACCGGGCCGGCCGTCGAGGGCGGCGTGCACGTGGTCGACGCGCGGACGGTCTTCGGCGTGCTGCGGTGAATCCGGCGCCGTCGGCCGGGCGATGCGAGCGTGTGGCGCGCTCACCCGGCGGGCGCGTGTTGCTCGGCACGCTTCGGGTCTCGCGATGTCGCGGACGCCCTGCCCATGACGCCGCCTTCGACGAGGCCCTCCATTCTGGCCACGCGCTCGCGGACCTCGGCTGCACCCTGCAGCAAATGCTCGAAGCGCCGCACGCTGCTCCGCTCGGCCTGCTCGAACCGCTCGACACTGCGCTGCTCGGCGCGCTCGAACCGCTCGGCACTGCGTTGCTCGGCGCGCTCGAACCGCTCGGCGATGCTCTTCTCCATCCGCTCGAAGCGACCGGTGATCCACAGCACGGTCGCGAGTTGCCCGCTGCCAAGCGTGATTCCGATCGTCAGGATCGTGATGATTTCCGGCGTCATGACCTGCCTCAGTCGATTCTAGTCCCGTTCGCTCGTCGATTCGTCGACGAATCCGTCGCCACGATCAGTAAGCAAGATCAGGACCAGGGCCGGCCAGCGCCGACCGCCGGCCTTCCCGCCACCGCCTGCATCGGCGCCATCAGGGCGATCTAGGCGATGTTGCCCGGCCCGATCGAGGCGAGCGCGAACGAGAGGGCGAAGAACGTCATCGTTCACGGCAAGAACGACGCGTTCTACGCGTACGTCACAGATAGGGACTGCCGCTCCATTCCGGAACCTGCTGGTTCTGCTTCAGCCGCAGGCGCTGCAGGTTCAGGGCGGAGTAGTAGCCGTCGAGATCCGCGTCCGTCGCGACGACCCCGGGCAGGCTCGCCGACGCTTCCAGTGCGAAGCGCCGGGCCAGCGGATGGTCCGGATGCTCGCGATATGCCGCGTTCCACCAGTCGAGGATCCGTTCCTGCGCGGTTCGCAGCAGCGGGTCGGCCGGCAGCCGATCGTGCTTCTCGTGCTGATTGACCTTTCTGTGGGCGGGCATCAGGTTTCAGAGATCGATTCGCGGCGGACGCGGGTGATCGGTTTGTCCTCAGAACGGGTGATCGGTTTCATCGGAATGCGCCCATGAAGACGAAGGGCCGCCTCGCAGAGGCGGCCCTTCGTTACGCTGCGGGGATCGCACCCGCATTCTCTTCCGCACGAAATCGCTGGCAAGATCGTACCATCCCGAGAGCCGGCACGTCGACGAGGTGGGTGCCGACGCTTTCATCGACCAAGCGAGCGGGCGACCCGGTCCCGCCGGCCTGCCTTGCGCGGCTGAGCGGAACCGTTTTGACGTGCTGAGCAGAAATCCGTCTGCAGGGTCTCATTCCACAATATGTAGGGGATCCAATCGTCCTTGACTACAAGAAAATGGGCTGCTAGAGTTGCGCCGACCATGCCTGTTGGTGCCCGTTCGAGCCCGTCCGCACCCATTGACGCCCCGATGTCCCGGTCGCTGGGTAGCGAAATATTGACACTCGCCGAGGTCGCCGAGTACCTGAAAATCTCCAAGAAGACCGCCTACAAGATGGCCCGATCCGGTGATCTACCCGCATTCAAGGCGGGAAAGCACTGGCGGGTGCCGCAGGCGGAACTTGGCGCGTGGATTGCTAGAAGGTCTCTCGGAGACGGGAGGCAGGCGAAATGAGCGGGTCCGCGCGTGTGTCGTTCTCGGGGCACGAGTCCTTTCCGTTCCGGTACACGTGGCTGAAGAAGGCGGTCGATGCCGTCGCCGCCGACCCGCGCGCGTTCTACGCCGAGGACGCGATGGTGAAGCTCGGGGTCGGCAAGAACATGGTCTCGTCGATCCGCCACTGGGGTCTGGTGACCGGCATGCTGGAAGAAGCGCCCGGGCGGCGGGGTAGCCGTATCCGACCGCTGGCGCCGACCGAGTTGGGCAGGTCGCTGTTGCTCGACGAGGGGTGGGATCCGTACCTGGAGGATCCCGGTACGCTGTGGCTGCTCCACTGGCAACTGGTGAGCCGTCCGGAGCGGGCCACGACGTGGTGGTGGGTCTTCAATCAGTACCCTGGTACGATCTTCACGAGGGCCGACATCCAGGAGGCGTTGGAGACGCTCGGCGCGCAGCGCGGGTGGACGCGGATGACCAGCGCTTCGCTGAAGCGCGATGTCGACGTCTTCATCCGCACCTACGCGCCGCAACGGCGCCGGAATGCGGTGCTGGAAGACACGCTGGACTGCCCGCTGGTCGAGTTGGGGGTGATCCACGCATCGAGTCAGCGGCAGACGCTCACGCTCGTGCGTAGCGGTCACGAATCGCTGCCAGACGAGGTCTTCGCCTACGCCTTGGCCGAGTACCTGAAGTTGCGTGAGGGCAGTGCGCAGACGATCACGCTTGAGGATCTGTCGTTCGGCGAGGGCGCGCCGGGTCGGGGGTTTTGTCTGGACGAGCCAGGGCTCCTCGGCCGGCTCGACCGGATCGAGGCCCTGACGGACGGCGACGTGGTGTTCGACGAAACCGCGGGTCTGAAGCAGGTGTACGTGCATCGTGCACCGGACCCCGCGACGTTGCTGTGTCAGTACTACGAATCAAGATCGGTCGTCGAGAGCCGGGAGCGATGGACGCAGGCCAGGAATCGACCAGCCTCGTGAACCTCGTCGAGGTCGGACGCCGCTTTCAGCGCTCCGTGAACCTCGATCGGGATACGGGCGCCCCCGACGCGCTCAACGGCTACGTCGTCACGCCGGCGGTCCGTCGCGCCCTCTCACAGATCACGGACGGCCTCGGCGCTGCGGCCGGAGATCGCGCGTGGAGCCTGGTCGGGCCCTACGGATCGGGCAAGAGCGCGTTCGCCGTCTTCCTTGCGGACCTGCTGTCGCCGAGCGGCTCGGCCGGCGCGGAGGTGGCCAGGAAGCTCCTGAAGGGTTCGGGCGAGATCGACCTTCCGCGTCAGCCGCTCTATCCGGCGGTCGTGACGGCGGAGCGTGCGCCGCTGGACACGCTCCTGCTCAGATCGCTGGGCTCCACGTTGGAGTCCATCTGGACGACGCGGCGGGGTGCGAAGCCGCGGGTGTTGAAGTCCATCCAGCGGTACTTGAACGGGTCGGCCCCGGCGCTGTCCCGGTGTGCGACGTCCGACGTCGTCGGCTGCTTCGAGGAAGCTGTCCGGATGATCGCCGCGAAGACCGGCGCTGGTTTGTTGCTGATTGTCGACGAGGCGGGCAAGGCGCTGGAGTACGCGGCGCAACGGCCGACCCGCGGCGACATCTACCTGTTGCAGGCCCTCGCCGAGGTTGCCGCGCGCAGCAACGGCGTCCCGTTCGTGATCCTGACCGTTCTGCACCAGTCGTTCGATCGGTACGCCCACCAGTTGGGCGCGTCGGACCGGAACGAGTGGACCAAGGTCCAGGGGCGCTTCGGGGAACTCGCGTTCCGTGAGGGCGGCGATCAGATCATCCGTCTCACCGCGGCGGCGATTCGGCGCACCGGGGAGCCGCGGGCGGCCAGGGATTGGAAGCGCCTCGTCTCGGCCACGGCCGCGTGGGTCGCGGAGGGAACCGGCTGGGACGAGTCGCAACTGGCCGCGCACCTGAACGGCTGCTGGCCGCTCCATCCGATGACCGCGGCCCTGCTCGGACCGCTGTTTCGCGGGAGGCTGGCGCAGAACGAACGGTCGCTGTTCGCCTTCCTGTCCGCCGGTGAGCCGCTCAGCTTCCGCGACTTCCTGCGAACGCACGGGCCGGAGCGTCTGTACACGGTCGACCGGCTCTACGACTACGCGACCGGCATGCTCGGCAACCGCGTGCTCGGCCGCGACGGCCGGCAGTGGGCGGAGATCGACACGTCGATCAGGCGGCTGCCGCCGGAGTCGGATGCCGTCGACGAGCAGGTGTTGAAGACGATCGGTCTCCTGGGGATGCTGGGCGACCAGGTCGGCCTTCGGGCGTCGGCCGAGATCGTGGCCGCATGCGTCGAAGATGGCAGTGCGGCCGAGCGCTCGCTCGAACGCCTGAAGGGGCAGTCGGTCCTCGTCTTCCGCCAGTTCCGCGATGCGTACCAGATCTGGGAAGGCAGCGATCTCGATCTGGACGATCTGGTCCTGCGGGCCGGACAGCAACTGTCGGCCGACTTCTCGGTGGCGCAGGTGCTGCAACGTCAGGCGCCGCGGTCGCCGCTGGTGGCGCGCCGGCACCTGTTTGAGACTGGCACACTGCGGTTCTTCGACGTGCAGTTCACCGATGCGTCCCGCCTGGACCTGGGAGGCGCGCCCCGCACGAACCAGGAAGAAAAAACGAAACCGAGCGGCGACGGTGACGGCGTCGTGATCCTCACGTTGCCGCGGACGGAGCGGGAGGCGGGCGACCTGCGAGACAAGCAGGGCATCGCCGGGCTGGCCGTCGAGCGCCTCGGCGGCGGGAAGCCGGTGGTCCTGGTCGTGCCGGAGAACGCGGCGCGTCTGACGCAGCTCGCGCGCGAACTGGCGGCTTCGCTGCTCGTCAGGACGTCGACGCCGGAGCTGCAGTCCGACCCCGCTGCGAGGTCGGAGCTGAGCGGTCGCATCGAAGAGCTGGAGCGGCAGATCGCCACCGAAGCCGGAGCAGCGTTCGATCCACGCCGGAGCGATTGGTTCACGAGCGGCGAACGATTGGACGTGGCGTCGTGGCGGGACGCGTCGAGTGCGCTGTCCGATCTGTGCGACGCCCACTACCCGGATGCGCCACCGATCAGGAACGAGCTGCTGAATCGTCGGGCACTCTCGACCTCGGCCGCCCGCGCGCGGCGCCTCCTGGTCGAGGCGATGATCCGAGACCACGACGTTGCCCAATTGGCATTGGAAGGCAATCCCCCGGAACTCAGCATGTATCGCTCGTTGCTGGAGGCGCACGGGCTGCATCGCCGGCGCGCTGGTGCGTGGGGATTCGGTGAGCCGAAACCGGCGTTGCGACCGCTGTGGAAGGCCATCGACGGGTTCCTTCGTGACACCGAGGCCGGGCGTCGGGCGCTGTCCGACCTCTACGACCGCCTTCGGCGCCCGCCGTTCGGCGTCAAGGACGGCCCGCTGCCGGTGATCGTCGTGGCCGCGCTGCTGACGCATACAGAGGACGTGGCGCTCTACGAACGCGGGTCGTTCGTGCCGGACTGGACGTCGTCGCTGGCCGAGCGGCTGTTGCGCTCGCCCCGCGGACTGGAAGTGCGGCGGTGTCGGATCGCTGGCGCGCGTCGTGAAGTCCTTGTAGACTTGGCAAGGATTTTGCCCAGCCAGCCAGCCAGCCAGCCAGCCAGCCAGCCAGCCAGCCAGCCAGCC
>WTGR01000714.1:5283-7460 GCA_011523485.1 Acidobacteriota bacterium | reverse complement strand
GGGCGATGAGCTCGCTCTCGAGATCCGGCTGCCGGAAGGGCGCCGCGATGCCGGTGTGCCGCACGAATCGCGGTGCGGGCCTGGACATGGCAGCAGGGACCTCAGCGGCGGCCGTCACCGGGTTGGTAGATCCAGGGGCGCTCCTGCTGGTCCCGTTCCCGCACCGCCTGGGCCGCCGGGAGGTGCGGCTCGATCTCCTCGAGGTCGTGCAGGCCGTTCAGCAGCTTGTTCCGCACTCGCGGGTCGGTCTCGAACGGAATCGGGTCGCGACCCGGCATCTCGATCAACTGCCGCTCCAGATCCACCCGCATCCTGACCCCGTGGTGCGACTCGACCCACTCGACGATCTCGTTCAGCGTCTCCCGCGGCAGCTCCACGGTCAACACGCCGTACTGCACCGCGTTGGTCAGGAAGATCGGCCCGAAGCTCTCCCCGATGTAGACCCTGACGCCCCAGGCGGCGAGCGGCCGGGTGACCCCGGTGACCCGCGAGCTGCCGGTGGCGTAGTTCCTGCCGACGATCATGATCGAGGCGGTCCGGTACGCCTCCTGGTTGAAGACGAAGTCCCGCCGCGGGGATCCGTCGGCGTTGTAGCGGATGTTCGCGAACGCCGTGGCGCCCCGGCTCGAGCCGAGGCCGCCGCGCGGCGCGTCCAGCCCCTCGGTCAGGTTGGTCAGGGCCGGCGCGATCACGTCCGTGCTCACGTTGTCGAACAGGAAGGGCGCCGCGAGGCCCTCGTGCACCGCGAAGCCATGCCCGCCGCGCTCTATGTTCTGTCCCATGGTCCCGGCCCCTCGGTTACAGGAACGTGCGCACGTCGGCGATGCTGCCGGCGATCGCCGAAGCGGCGACGGTCGTCGTGCTCGCCAGCATCGTGTTCGTGTCGCGTCCCTGCCGGCCGATGTAGTTGCGGTTCGAGTTCGAGACGCAGCGGTGACCCGGCTCGACGTAGTCGCCGTTCGATCCGTAGCACTTCGAGCAGCCGGACTCGCGCCATTCGAACCCCGCATCCGTGAAGATGCGGTCCAGGCCCTCGGCCTCGGCCTGGGCCTTGACCGCGTTCGACCCGGGAACGACCCAGGCCGAGGTGATGTTCGACGCGACCCGGCGGCCCTCGACGATGGCCGCCGCCGCGCGCAGGTCGCTGATCCGGCTCTCGACGCAGGAGCCGATGAACACCTCGTCGATCGGCGTCCCCAGGATCGGCTCGCCCGGCGTGAGGCGGCTGTACTCGATCGCCTGCCGGTAGGTGGCCCGCTTGTTCGCGGGCGCCCGGTCGGGATCCGGAATCCGCTCGCCGATCCCGATCGCGTGCTCGGGGTTGATGCCCCAGGTGACCTGCGGCTCCACCCCGGTCATGTCGATCGTCTCCTCCCGATCGAACACCGCGTCGTCGTCCGTGGGCAGGGTGCGCCAGAACGCGAGCGCCTGGTCCCAGTAGCGCGCCGAGGGGGCGAACTCGCGGCCCGCGAGGTACTCGTAGGTGGTGTCGTCGGGGCTGACCATGCCCGTCGGCGAGGCCATCTCCACCGCGAGATTGCAGACCGAGAAGCGGGCCTCCTGCGACAGGGCCCGCACGACCGGACCCGCGTACTCCACGGCGTAGCCGGTGCCCGAATCCGTGCCGAGCTGCGCGATCGTACGCAGGATGACGTCCTTCGCCCGGATCCCCGGACCGAGCGTGCCCACGATGTTCACCCGCATGGTCCGCGGGCGGCGCCGGATGACCGTCCCGGTGCGCAAAATGTTCTCGGAGTTCTCTCCGCCCCAGGAGATCAGGCCCATCGCCCCGTGCGTGCAGGTGTGGCTGTCGCCCGCACAGAGCACCATGCCCGGCTGGCTGAGTCCGGTCTCGGGGCCGACGATGTGCATGATGCCGAAGCGCGGGTCGAACTGGCCGAAGGCCTTGGTGAAGCCCAGCTCCCGCATCTCGTCGGCGAGCTCCTCGTACGGCTGCCAGCCCCAACCCAGCGACCGGTCGGTGTACCGGTCCGGTGACGTGGAGACGGTATGGTCGGGCACGTTGTAGAAGATCTCCGGATTCCGGAGCTCGACGCCCTCGCGGACCAACCGCATGACCTGGGTCGGACTGCCGCCGATGCAGCGGTCCACCTGGAGCAGATCGGTCTCGCCGCCGAGGCTCGCGACGACGTGGGCGTCCCAGATCTTGTCGAACA
>WTGR01000714.1:0-5183 GCA_011523485.1 Acidobacteriota bacterium | reverse complement strand
TCGGTCTCGCCGCCGAGGCTCGCGACGACGTGGGCGTCCCAGATCTTGTCGAACATCGTCCCGCCGCGCCCCTGCGCCCGCAATCGCGCGAACAGGGACCTGGGGTAGGCCGATACGAGAAGCCCCGCGCCGACCGACGTCCTGATGAAGTCGCGTCTGTTCATCGTGCCCTCCGCTGTCGGAACCCCACGGTTGGCGGCAAGGTCGTTCGCCAGCCGTCGCCGCCATGATATCAACGCGCCGTGGAGCTACAATACGGGCGCGTGCCGCCAGTGTTGCGGCGCGCTTCCAGAGACCGCCATCCATCGGAATCACCGCGTCCATCGAGGAGGAACGACACCATGAAGCGTCTTCTGCATTTCCTGTTCGCCGCGGCCGTCGCACTGGCCATGCTGCCGGTCGACACGCAAGCCCACTTCCAACTGATCGAACCGGCGCCCTGGATCAACCTGGACAGGCTCGGCAACCCCCAGAAGGTCGGACCGTGCGGCGGCAACCCGACCGGCGACAACGACGCCATTCTGAGCGGCATCGTCACCGAGGTCACCGGCGGGTCCAAGCTGCACCTGAAGATCCAGGAGACGATCTTCCACTCGGGCCACTACCGCGTCGCGCTCTCGGTGAACTCGCGCAACGAGCTGCCGGCGGATCCGACCGCGGTCGAGGAGTGGACGGATCGGGGCCTCTACTCCGTTTGGGGCGTGATCCAGAGCCCGCCGCAGATCCCGGTCCTCGCCGACGGCCTGTTCACGCACTATCCCGTAGGGGACCAGCGTGCCTCGTTCCGGCCCGAGACCCCGATGGATCCCTGGGAGGCCGACATCGCGATCCCGAACATCAACTGCGAGAAGTGCACGCTGCAGGTCATCCAGTTCATGGCCGATCACGTGTACAACACGCCGGGCGGCTACTCCTACCATCACTGCGCCGACCTGAAGATCACGGCCGACCCGTCCATGCCCATCGATAGCCGCTGGCCGGGGCAGGCGATGACCAACGACTGACGACGTGGTTTGCGCCGGGCCGGCGGCAATCGGGCCGCCGGCAGCGGAGGACGCTCACTCGACGAGTCTGCCCATCCGGCCCATCGCCACTGGCGGTGGGCCGGATCCGTTCGTCTAACAGCGGATCGCTCGAAGAGTTCTTCGGGCCGCTTGGGCCGGGTGTGCATCGTTCTCCACACCTGAGCCCCAACCGGTCATCGAATCCGTCGCCGTGGCTGCCTGGAGCCGCGTGTGCCGGGGATCCACCGCTGGACGCGGGGAGGAGTCTGTCCAGGCGGGCCCGCGGTCGGAACTTGGAGCGGCACCCGGAGATGCGGCGGATGCGCCGGTTCCGCCGCCTTCCCGCGTGCGCGCATCTCTCGGTCATCCGCATTCGACGCGAGCAGAGAACCGCTCGAGGCGGCAAGGCCGGGCGCGCTGGCCGTGCTACACTCGGGCCAATGTAGCGAATCGACATGCTCCGGCCCACCACAAGCCAATCTACCGCCGCGGTCCATTCCAGCTCACAGCCAGAGCCGTTCGCCAGTGTTCGTGCCGTTGCCAGTGTCCACCGGAGGGGACCCGATGAGTGCACAGCAGCAGGGGCCGGCCGATCCTCTTGATCGCGAGATCGAGGCGTTCGAGAACATGCGCGAGACCCTGGAAGCCGAGCACATGGAGCGATGGGTGGTGGTCGCCGACGGGCAGTTCTGGCGAGGCCAGTCGTTCGGGACCTTCCAGGATGCGAGCCGTGCGGCGCGCGAGGCGTTCGGTGACACCGAAGTCCTGATCCGACAGGTGGGAGCGGTTCAGGAAATACGGTTGCCGAGTTCTCTGATGTGGATCGACGACATCCAGGACGTCGACGCCGAGGACGTCGCCGTTGGCCGTTGACGTCCCGTTCGACAACTTCCGGCGTCCGATCACCGCTGTTCAATTCGGTCCCGATCCCGGCAGGATGATTTCCTTGCGGGCTCTAGTCGACACGGGGGCGGACTCTTCCTGTATCGGGATTCCACTGGTCAAGCAGTTGGGTCTCATCCGCGTCAACAGGCGCCCGCGAGTCGTGCACGACATTGACGAAGGCACATGTGCGATGTTTTTGGGGCTGCCATCACCATCGGTGACCTCAAGATCGAGCACGTGCGTTTCGGCGACCGGCTGCGGGTGGACTGGGACGTCGACCCTGCGTCGCTCGCGGCGCGCGTGCCCGGCCTGATCCTCCAGCCCCTGGTCGAGAACGCGGTGGGACATGGCCTCGCGCCGCGGGCGGGGGGAGGACGAATCGCGGTCTCTACCACCTTGGACCAGGACTCGCTGTGCATCGAGGTGGTCGACGATGGGGTCGGCCTCTCGGACGGCGGAGACCGACTGATCCGCGACGGTCACGGGCTGGGCAACATCGTCCGCCGCTTCCAGACCGCTTACGGCGGCCGCGCGGTCCTCGCCCTGTCACCCGGGCCGGCCGGCGTGGGCGCCCGCGCGCGGCTCGTGCTGCCGGGTGAGCCGGCTCTGCCGCACCGTGCGGAGGCCGCGCCATGAAGCACCGCTACGTCGTCGTCGACGACGAGAAGCCGGCCCGCGACCGACTGAAGCAACTGCTCGCGGCCCATCCCGACTTCGAGCTTGCGGGCGAGGCCGCCGATGCCGCGGCGGCGGTCCGGCTGATCGACGAGACCACGCCGGAGTTGTGCTTCCTCGACGTGCAGATGCCCGAGGGCACCGGCTTGGACGTTCTCGAGCGGGTGATGCACGTCCCGCACGTCATCTTCGTGACCGCCTACGACCGCTATGCCGTGTCCGCGTTCGAGGTGCAATCGATCGACTACCTCCTCAAGCCGGTCGGCCGGCAGCGGTTCGCCGAAGCCCTCGACCGCGCCCGCGAGCGCATTGAGGGTCCCGGCTCGGCCCGACGCATGCTCGACGAAACCGGGCCGCTGCGGGGATCGGTCGGCCGAGGGGGCGCGGCACCGCCCCGGCCCGAGCGCGTCAGCGTCCGGCACGGATCGAAGATTCTCCTGCTCGACCCCGACGAGATCATCTGGTTCGAGGCGGACGACTCGCTCGTCTTCGCGCAAACTGCGACCGGGCGGTTCCTCGTCGACCGCACCCTGTCCGACCTCGAAGCACAACTCGCAGGCCGGTTCTTCCGCGCGCACCGGAGGTGTATCGTCAACCTCGGCCGCATCGCAGAAATCCGACCGGCCGACGCCGGCACCTATACGATCGCTTGTCCTGGCGCAGGCACCGTGCCGCTGTCCCGCCGGCAGGCCCGCCTGCTGCGCGCGATCTTTCGCTGGTGAGCGCGGTCGTCCGTGACGGAGCTCGCGGGGCGTCGGGACTGGAGTGGCGCAGGACGCGCACCGGTCGAATGCAGCGGGACCTTTCACCTCGGGCACCGCCGACCGGCCGCCAGCGGTTTCCGACCGCCGGGCCTCGGCTGGTGACCGTCTGTCGGAATCCGATTGCCTCTCATGAAGCGGAACGGCACCATCCACGGCAGGGGGATTGGGACGAGAAGGATGCAGCAGCGTGTTCTCTCCGTAGCGACAAAGATGATGGCGAGCACCATCAGGCGGGGCTTGGCGGTTCTCGCGCTACTCACGGTACCCGCAGGGGTCGGCGCGCAGGAGGAAAACGAGCTCGATCGCTTCATGGCGCGGGTGCTGCAACAGCAGGGGGAAAACGCCGAGCGCGGTCTGGACTACGTGTTCGACGAGCGAGCGGAGGGTCGCATGACGGGGCCGGATGGCGAGGGGCTGATTCCGCGCGACTACACCTGGTACGCGCGTGACGGTGTCTTCGTGCGTAGTCCGATACGCGTGGACGGCGTCGCGATCGGCGCGGAGGAGCGCAGGGCGTACGAAACCATGTGGCTGGAAAGCGAGCGGCAGCGGCGGACACGCCGCTCCGCGGCCCGTGAGGGTAACGCGGAGGAACCCGTCTCGGCGGATGACGCACTGATGTTGCATTGGATGTTCAGCGGCCTGGCGCAGGAGGCGGCACAGGCGGCTTCCGCTTCGGGCGACGACGAGGTTGAACCGCGTTTCGTTGGCTTCGCTTTCGTGGATGTCCTGTTTGAATCCGGAAACTACTATCTGGTGGGACGAGAGACGCTGGATGGCCAGGATGTCCTGCGAATCGAGTACTACCCCGAGCGGCTCGCGCCGCATTCCGGCGACGACGACCAGTCGGAGGGCGACGCCGAGATTGATGCGGGGATGAGCAAGACCCTGCGCGTGACCCTGTGGGTCGATCCCGCCCAGCACCAGATCGTGCGCTACTCGTTCGACAACCTCGGTTTCGCGTTCATGCCGGGGCGCTGGATGTTCAGGCTCGAGGACGTTACCGCGTCGATGTCGATGCGACAGCCGTTCGCGGGCGTCTGGCTGCCGGCGCAGATTGAAGTGCGCATGGTGATGTGGCTCGCCACGGGCCGGTACGAGTTTCGCCTCACGCGGACGTCCGCCAACTACCGGGAGGCGGTGACGGGCGGACGTGTGCTGGTTCCCGAGCCGCGATGATGCCGCTTCGGTCTCACGGCGTTGCGGCGTGGGCGTGCGCCGGAATAGTCGTTGCAGCTGTCGCCGGGCGAGGTTGTCGGCGCCTTCGAGGCGCCGGGGGCGACGGAGACGGTTGTCGAGATTCGGATACACGGCAACAACTCCGTACCGGACGAGGACGTGCTGGAGCTCGCCGGCATCGCGGTGGGCGACTTCGTTGACGGCGCGGAGCTGGATGCCGTCGCCGTTCGGCTGGTGGCGAGCGGTCTTTTTGAGACGGTCGAGGTCCACAAGCGCTACCGGTCGCTGACCGCAACCGACAGGATCGCGTTGGTGATCGTGGTGCGCGAAAGATCGCCGCGGCTCGACCGGTTGATGTTCCTGCCCATCTTGCGCTACGAGGAAGGGTACGGCATTGCCTACGGTCTGGGCTTCAGTCTCGTCGACATCCCCGGGCAAGGCGGCCGGGTCTCCGTTCCGGTGACCTGGGGCGCCGACCGTCGTACGGCGTTCGAGGTGGAGCGTCCGTTCGGAAACGAAGCGGTAGGTCGCCTGCGCGGGGGCGGGTCGTCCGGCCGGCGCATGCATCCGCACTTCGAGGTGGAAGACCGCCGGTCGCGGGTGTGGGGCGGCGTCGAGCGTCGTCTGGCGTTCGGCGTGCGCGCCGGCGCGGAGGCGGCGTGGGAGGAGGTCGTCT
>WTGR01000158.1 GCA_011523485.1 Acidobacteriota bacterium | reverse complement strand
CCGCAGTAGCGGGGTTCCCGCCCCCACGGTTTCCCGCGGTCGGGGATCGGCCGCGCGCCGCCGCGCCGGCTCCGTGGCAAGGCGGCGGAATCACTCTATCGAGACCCCTTCCGCCTCCAGCACCTCGCGCGCCAGCTTGAAGGCCTCGACGCCGGCCGGGATGCCGCAGTAGACGGCGACCTGCAGCAGCGTGTCGCGGATCTCGGCCACGGTGCAGCCGTTGCGCAACGCGCCCCGCACGTGCACCTTGAACTCGGCGCTCCGGTTCAGGGCCGAGATCATGCCCAGGTTGATCAGGCTGCGCTGCCGGTCGGTCAGGGTGGACCGCCCCCACACCTTGCCCCAGCAGTACTCCGTCACGAGCTGCTGGAACTCCTCGTTGAACGCATCCGCCCCGGCCAGCGCGCGGTCGACGTAGTCGTCGCCCAGCACGCGCCGCCGGATCTCGATTCCCGTGTCGTACAGGTCGCTGCTCATGAACGGCCTTCGTGCTCTCCGATCAGGCACGTGAAGTTCTCGGCGACCCAGTTCGCCGGATCGTTATCGACGACCCCGCCCGTGGCGTGCGTGGCGATGAGCGCATCGGGTGCCGCGGAATCATCGGAACGGCGACGAAGGGCTGCCCGCGTCGGGTCGCGCGAGCAGGCCCTCTCCCCAACTGCGGCCAAACGGGCGGTCACCCGCATGGCAAGCCGCGAAGCCGCGATTGCCGCCCAACCGGGCCTGACTGGAGTCTGCACCGTCACGACGGCGCAGGCTCCTAGCGCAGCGCCGGGTCAGGCCGCCCCATCAACTCCGTGAAGCCGGCCCCATCGGCGGGGACGAACTTCTGCACGCGGCCGAGGACGTTGTCCACGCCGTAGAAGTTGCGCTCAGCGTCGACCGTGAACTGGTGCAGCTCGCGGAACTGCCCCGGCCCCTCGCCCGCCGCGTCGAACTCGAACAGCGGGTTGCCGTTCCAGTCGAGCTTGACCATCCGCGTCGGCATGTTGTCGGCGATCCAGACCTCGTAGCCGGTGGCGTAGATGTCGTTCGGGAACTCGAAGCCGGGCCAGGTGGCGATGGGCGAGATGTTCGGGTGATACCAGACCGAGCGGGTGGTCTCGTTGAACACCTGCACCCGGTCGTTGTTGCGGTCGGCGACGTAGATGCGGCCGATGCTGTCGGTGGCCACCGCGTGCACGGCATCGAACTCGCCGCGTCCGTTCCCGTTCTCGCCCCACGAGGTGACGAAGTTGCCCTCGGCGTCGAGCTTCACGACGCGCGAGTTGTCGGAGTCGGCGACGAAGATGGAGCCGTCCTCGAGGAACGCCACGTCCTGCGGGCGGTTGAAGTGCGTTTCGTCGTCACCCGGGCCGCCCGCGCCCAGCGACATCACCAGCTCGGAGCCGTCGTTCGAGAAGGCGTGCACCTGGTGGTTGGTCTCGTCGACCACCCAGACCTTGCGATCCGGGTCGAAGGGGTTGATCTTGATCTTGTGCGGGCCGGCGCCCCCCTCGAACATCTCGTCCCACTGCGTCCAGGCCTCGATCAGGTCGCCGTCGCCGTCGACCACGAAGATCGAGTTGCGCCAGACGCGGTTCTCCCCCGCCTCGAGCGCGTTCAGGCCGATCGAGCCGACGTAGCCGGTGAACCCGTCCGGCACCGGGTCCGGGAGGCGGATCTCGCCGCGCTGCACGACGAAGATCCGGTCGGGCGACTCCGCGAAGATCCCCGTCGGCGACCCGAACGCGTAGCCGTCCTCCGCAAACGGCTGCAGCCAGCCGTCGACCGCCTCGTACGGGCCTGATACCTGCTCCAGCAGGGCCGGTCCGGCGAACAGGCCGGACGCGACCACCACGGCGATGACAAGAAGAGACTTACGCATGGTTCACGCTTCCCTTTCCTTCGTGAGTGTCCTGGCGTACCAAGCTTCCCGCGGTCGGATCTTCTGGCTCCCGCCAGCGTCCGGGAGACGCCCTGCCGCAGCGTACCCCGGCACCGTACCCGCGCAACCGCGCGGATCATAAAATATACAATCGTGCAGCTTGTTCTTGAACAGATCCGCACCGGTGGAGACCGGAACTTCGGCTACCTCCTCGGCGACCGCGACGCTCGGGCCGCCGTCCTGATCGACCCCTCGTACTCGCCGGCGGTGCTGGCCGAGCGCGCCGCCGCGCAGGGACTCGCGGTAACGCACGTCGTCAACACCCACGGACACCCCGACCACACGGAAGGAAACGCCGAGGCCGTGCGTCTGACCGGGGCGGCGGTGGCCGCGCATCCCGCCTGTCCGGTCGACCCCGGCGTCCGGCTCGACGACGGGGCGCTGCTGTCGATCGGCGCGCTGGCCCTCGACTGCCTCCACGTGCCGGGGCACGCGGCGGACCACCTCGTCCTCTTCGAGCCGACGCACCGGCTGCTCTTCACGGGAGACCTCGTGTTCGTGGGCAAGGTGGGCGGCACCGGGAACGACGCGGACGCCGCGACCGAGTGGAACAGTCTTCAGCGTGTCATGGACACCTTTCCGGACGACGCCACCATCTGGCCGGGCCATGACTACGGCGTGCGGCCAAGCTCCACCCTGGCGCTCGAGAAGCGGACCAATCCGTTCCTGCGGTGCGCGGATCTCGATGCGTTCCTGGAGCTGAAACGCGACTGGCCCGCGTTCAAGGCCCGGCACGGCCTGAAGTAGGCAGGGTCGCTCCGACCCCGCCGTCTCGGAGGGCGGTCATGACGCCGGACCGAATGACGACGCTGTTCTTCGAGCTGTTCAGCGGACTGCCCCGGCAGGGACCCGGAGACACCGCGAGCACGCTCCGGGCCCTGGCGCTCGTGCCCGGCGTCGGCGCGCGGACGCGCGTGCTCGACATCGGGTGCGGCACCGGCTGTCAGACCCTGGTGCTGGCGCGCAACACGGCGGCTGGCATCGTCGCCGTCGACAACCACCCGCCGTTCGTCGACGCCCTGAACCGCGAAGCGGATCGCCTCGGCGTCGCGGATCGGCTGGAAGCCCGCGTGGCCGACATGCGGAAGCTCGACTTCGCCGACGGCTGCTTCGACCTGATCTGGTCCGAGGGCGCCATCTACAGCATGGGCTTCGAAGCCGGCCTGCGTGGCTGGCGCCGGCTGCTCGCACCCCGCGGACACATCGCCCTGACCGAGGTGTGCTGGAGAAAGCCGAACCGGCCCGCCGAATGCGCGGCGTTCTGGCAGCGGGAGTACCCCGCGATCCGCGATGCGGCAGCCCTTCTGGAGGCCATCGATGCGTGCGGGTACGACACGGTGGGTCACTTCCCGCTCCCCGCGTCGGCCTGGTGGGACGACTACTACCGGCCCCTCCAGCAGAACGTGACGGCGTTTCGGCAACGCTACGCCGACGCGCCGGACGCGCGGGTCCTGGCGGACCAGTGTCAGCACGAGATGGACGTCTGGCGCGCCTACGGGGACTTCTACGGTTACGAGTTCTTCGTGCTGCGTGCCCGTTGAAGGGATGCCGCCAGCGTGTTTCTCCCGCACCGCAATACCCGCCCTGGATCAACATGGACCCGGCACACGACGAGAAATGGGCGGTTCCCGGCACGCCTACGGCGCCGCGTCCTTGTACCAGTTCACGAACGCGACGGTCCCGGCGACGATCCCGCTGAAGGCAAGCGCGTTCACCACGCACGATCCGGACGGAGTGATGTCGGAAGTCACCGTCCCCATCGCCGCGCCATAGAGGCAGCCGCCGATGCCGCCGGCAACGGCGCCGATGAGGATCGGGTGCCTCGTGGAGGTACTGCCCGCGACCGGCTCGTCGTCGGACACGGTTGCCGGCGCGGCCGGCTCCTGAGGCCTCCAGACCTCGACAACCGGCGACAGTTCCCGGCCGTCGAGCGTGAGCGGAGGGGAAGCCGCCAGCAGGCAGCCGGCGACGACCCCGCAGACAAGCTCCCCCATGCTCCCCTCCTCAGCCGGCCCGGCGCGTCGTCACTCTGATCCGGAGGCGGGCCGATGCGTTGCTGTTGCTCCTCGAAGACCGCCACCTGGACATGCCGCTACAGTTCCAGTCGTCGCTACACGAGATCGGCACGCAGACGTTGCCGAACCGCAACGTGGTCACGTAATCGTCGCCGCCACCGACGTTCCCGAAGCTACTTCGTCAAGCGCCCTTCGGGCGCATACCAGTGGGTGCGGCGGCTACACCCTGCCCGAACGCGTCGGGCGGGTTCCGGCCCCTCCGCACGAAGGCGCGCCGCTACCACCAGGCCCCCTTTCATGGCAGGCCATCGAGGTGCTCGTGAAGGCCACGAACGCCCGCTCGACACTCGACGAGCCGCGGGCGAAGTTGATGCAGCAGCGGGCCGACTATGTGCTGCTTCACCGGACAGTGCGGGAGCCGGCTAGTGCCCGCGGTCCCCCCGACCTCGCCCGCAGGTCTCACCCACCCGAATCCAGTTGGCCGCGCGCACGCTCGCCCCGGCGGCTAGTGGGCTAGTGCACGCACGGTCCGGCCGCGGTGCGCCGGTCAACCGGAACGCGCGGCATACGGCGTGTCGGCCTCGCGCACCCGCACGCTGGCCCGCTGCCGGCGGCGGACGATACGAGTGACCGCGTCCATACGCTCCTCGGCCGTCATGCTGAACCGTACGCCGTCGACCGCCTCGCAGACGTCATCGGACGTGAGGCCGCCGAGGACGACCGATGCATGGATCGGACGCGCCGGCGTTCCGACCCGGAGTGCGAGAAGGTCCACCTGCAAGTCGCGGGTCCCCTTTCGACCATGCAGCCGCCACAGCTCCCGCACGCCCAACCCGGCGTAGCGTTCGATCTTGCCCTCGTCGGGGCTTGTGATCTCCACCTCGACCACGAGATCCGGTGCGGTGCGTTCCAGGAAGGCGTCGGCGGCCTCCTCGCTCTCGACGATAGCCGCCTGATAGCCCCGGGCGCGTGCGCCGACGTAGAAGGCGCAGTCGGGCTCCATCCCCGTGCCGGGCGGTTCGCCCTGCCCGCGGAGACGGGTCGTGCGCAACCCCTTCGACGCGCCGGTCAGCGCGGAGCCTGCCGTGTCCACGATATGAGAGAGGATCTCGGCGAGGTCGTCGTGCAGGCGCGATGGCGACATCAACGTGATGAGGCCCCGCACCGGATCGAGACACACCCGCGGGAACGACCGGTTCCAGTCGATCGCCGCGAGCGCCGTCACCGTGGCGGCATCGGCCCGCAGAACATGAATGGTCGAGCCGAGCGGCCCGGTCTGCATCGTCGTGGAACGTGTCGCGACCATTTCCTTCTACGTCATTGGCCGGGTCCGGACGCGACGACGGGCACCCCGACTAGCGGTACGATACTTCCGCCTCGCGCACCCGCACGCTGGATCGCTGCCGGCGGCGCACGACACGGGCGACTGCGTCGATTCGCTCCTGCGCGGTCATGCTGAACCGCACGCCGTCCACCGCCTCGCAGACGTCGTCGGCCGTGAGACCGCCGAGAAGGTCCGAAGCGGGAACCCGGCGCGGGTCCGTTCCGGCTCGAAGCGCGAGGAAGTCGACCCGCAGATCGCGGGTCCCCTTTCGGCCATGCAGCCGCCATAGCTCACGTACACCCAGCTCGGCGTAACGTCCAATCTTGCCTTCGTCGGCGCTGGTGATCTCCACCTCCACCACCAGATCGGGTGCTGTCCGCTCCAGGAAGGCGTCCGCCGCCGCCTCGCCTTCGAGGAGTGCCGCCTGATAGCCCCGGGCGCGCTCGCCGACGTAGAAGGCGCAGTCCGGCTCCATCCCCGTGCCGGGCGGCTCTGCCGGCCCCCGGAGACGGGTCGAGAGCAGTCCCTTCGAAGCGCCTGTCACGACCGACCCGGCGGTGTCGACCACGTGCACGAGGATCTCGGCCAGGTTCTCGTGCAGTCGCGAGGGCGTCATCAACGTGATGAAACCCCGAACGGGGTCGAGGCAGACCCGCGGAAACCACCGGTTCCAGTCGATCGTCGCAAGCGCCGCCACGGTCGCGGCATCGGCGCGGAGAACATGAATGGTGGAACCCAGAGGCCCGGTGTGCATCGTCGCGTGCTGGTCCATGATCCGTGAGGTCTGCGCTGGAATACCGGACAACAGCTTTCGCCGGAAGGGTGCGCGGGAAAGTCGGCCCGCGCGCGGCGGCTACGGCTCCAGCACCGCTGCATTCAGGCGGAACCCGCCCTCCGGGTCCGGCTCGCGATAGACCGCGTGACACGCGTTGCAGGTCGCCTGCACCTCGGCGGCGAAGCCCGACGCGGCCGCGGCGTCGACGACTTCCGCCGACATCGCCGCGTCGAGGTCGTCCATCGCGCCGACGGCGGTCCGGACGAAGCCTGTGCCGTCCGCCCGCTCGTGCTGGCGCCAGAAGGTGATGGTGGTGGCGAGCTGCTCGCGCGCGCGCGCGAGCCGCTCCTTCGCCGCGGGGTAGTCGGCCGCCTCGAGAGCGCGCACCGCCGCGGCGAAGTTCGGGCCGAGCGTCTCCATGGTGCCGGCCAGGTGATCGGCCGTGTAGATCGGGTAGGGTTTCGGACCGTCCTGCGCGCGCAGGCCCGCACTCGCCGGGAGGCCCGCACCGACTACTACCAGCGCCGCCGAAGCGACGAGCCCGAGTGCCGCGCATCGCGCTCGACGTTGTCTCACGTTCAACTCCTCGATCAGCCTCGCCCGCGCCGGCACGGTTTCGGCAACGCGCCTCTCCTTCACACCCCCGTCAACCGGTCGACCTTCCCGGTGCTGTCGCCGAGCGACTCCATCGGCACCCCGAGCTTCTCCAGGATGGTGATGTGCATGTTGGCGAGTGGCGTGTCGTCCGCGTAGCGGATGTAGCGCCCGCCCGCGATCCCGGCCGCCTTGCCGCCGACCAGCGCAATCGGCAGGTCGTCGTGGAAGTGGGTGTTGCTGTCGCTGATGCCGGTCCCGTAGAGGAACAGCGTCGAGTCCAGCATCGTGCCGTCGCCCTCCGGCAGGCCGGCCAGCTTCTCGACCAGGTAGGCGAACTGCCGGAAGTGGTACTCGTTGATCTTGTGCAGCCGCTCCAGCTTGGCCGGCTCGTCCTGGTGGTGCGACAGCGGGTGGTGCGAGTCGGACACCCCGATCTCCGGATAGGCGCGCCCGCTCACCTCGCGCGCCAGCATGAAGGTGCTGATGCGGGTCAGATCGGTCTGGTAGGCCAGCGCCAGCAGATCCATCATCAGCCGCGCGTGCTCCTGGTAGTCGTTGGGAACCCCGACCGGCTGATCGACGACCGGCAGCTCGCGCGCGCTCTGGTCCTCGGCCATGCGGATGCGGCGCTCGACATCGCGCAGCGCGTCGAGGTACTCGTCCAGCTTCACCTGATCGCCCGGTCCGATGACGCGCCCGAGGTCCTGCAGCTCCGCGCCGACCGCGTCCAGGATGCTGCGGTCGCGGCGCAGCCGCTCGCGGCGCGCTTCCGGATCGGTGCTGCCGCTGGTGCCGAACAGCCGCTCGAACACCGCGCGCGGGTCGTTCTCGATCGGCAGCGG
>WTGR01000354.1 GCA_011523485.1 Acidobacteriota bacterium | reverse complement strand
GCTCGCCTCGGACGACACCGAGCGGGTGAAGCGCGACATCGAGAGCCACATCGAGGAACAGCTTCACGGCGCGGTTGGCGATCTCTACCGCCGCTTCGGCGAGGCCGTCGAACGGGTCTCCGAGCGGCTGCGGGAGGACGACGAGGGCAAGCCGCTGGTGTTCCGCGACACGATGATCTCGAACATCCGCGACCTGGTGGACGTGGTGCCGCGCCTCAACATCTTCGGCGACGAGGCCCTGGCGCAGCTCTGCGCGCAGGTGAAGGAGAAGATCGCCAGCGTCGAGCCCGACGCACTCAGGCCGTCCAAGACCTTCGACCCCGCCGCCCGCGCGCAGGTCAAGCGGGACGCCGACGCGCTCGCGGAGAAGTTCGCGGGGTACTTCGGCGGACGCACGCAAGAGCCCGCCGAAGAGCCGGTGCGGGAGGCCGCCTGATGACCGCCCGCGTACTCAGCGAGTCCGCGCTCCGCGTCAGCGACTGCGTGACGGAGTTGCTGCGCAAGCAGCCCTTCTTCGGGAGCCTGGTGCTGCGGCTCCCGCTCCGGCCCGATCCCACGCGCGAGACGCTGGCGACGGACGGCCACGAGATCCGGTACTCGCCCCGCTGGGTCGCGGAGACCGAGGCGCACCTGATCGAGACAGCGATGGCGCGGGTGGTGATGGCGTGCGCGCTCAAGCACCACACGCGGCGGGGCGAACGCGACCCGGAGCGCTGGCAGATGGCCTCCCAACTCGTCACCCACGCGCTCATTCGCGACGCCGGGTTCACGCTGCCGCCCGACGCGGAAGCGTGGGACGACCTCAGCGTCGAGCAGGCCTACGATCGCCTGCCGGCCCCCGAGGACGGCGATTCCGGGGATGACGGCGACCCATCCTCCGGAGCCGCCGGTACTGGCGCGCCGGCCGCCGGGGAATCCTCGCCGGACGGCGATGACGACGGCACCGGCGATCCGTCCGGTTCCGCCGACGATAGCGACGATCTGGCCGAGGCCGCCAGCGCTGACGACGCGGGCGCACAGGACGGTGACGCCCAAGGCCAGAACAGCAACGGCCAGGGTGAAAATGCCAATTCCGATGCCCCACCGAGCCACGACCCTTCCGCCACCGGAGAGGTCATGGACGCCGGTGCCCGCGCCAGCGAGGACGGAGATTCTGGCGAGGCCCCGGTGGACGTCGCCGCCGAGGAGCAGGCGTGGGACGAGGCGATGCACCAGGCGCTCAACATCGCCCGCGCCGAAGGCAAGGTGCCGGGCCGGGTCGAGGAGACCGTAAAGGGCGCCCATGCCAGCACGCTCGACTGGCGCACGCTGCTGCGCCGCTACATGACCGACGCAGCGAATAGCGACTACAGCTGGAGCGTGCCCAACCGGCGGTTCATCGACTCGGGCCTCTACCTGCCCTCGATCCGCTCAGAGGGCATGGAGGCAATCGCCGTCATCATCGACACCTCGGGCTCGCTGCCGGCGGAGACCCTGGCCGAGTTCTGGGCCGAGTTGCGCGAGGTCGCCGCCGAGATCGGGCCCGAGAGCGTCATCGTGCTTCAGGTCGACGCGGCGGTGCAGGACGCGGCGGAGTACGCGCCCGACGATCTGCCCGAGGAGATCGCCGTCAAGGGGCGCGGCGGCACCGACTTCCGGCCGGGGTTCGCGTGGCTCGACGAGCAGGGGCTCCGGCCGGCGGTCTGCCTGTATTTCACGGACATGGAGTGCTCTCTCTACCCAGAGACGGAGCCTTCATTTCCCACGGTCTGGGTGAACTACTCGACCCCTCCGACCGACTGGAACCGCGAGCCCTGGGGCGAGCGCATCGACATCGCCCCTGCGGGGAGGGCCGCGCGGTGAGCCGTGCCGTCCACGGCGCTCCGGCCGAGGCGCTCAGGCAGGCGCTGAAGGCGCTGGCCGAACTCGCCTTCTGGATCTCCTGGACCGCCGATCCCGATCTCCACCCCGACGTCCCGGTCAGCGCGCGCTGCATGCGCGACGCAGCGGCGGCGCTCCGCAAGGCCGCGCGCCTGCTCGACGAGGCCGCGGACAGCGCCGACCCGCCATCGGCGCCGCGCTGATCCCGGCGCGCCGGCAGGAGTCGGAGCGGAGCCGGGGTCCGGGCGAAGCGGGCGGGCCGGCGGGAGTCGTTCCCCACTCCGCTTCCGTCTTTCCTACACACACCACCGAGGGAGGTTCGCATGAACCACATCGCCCCCAGGACCGAGCCGCTCATCCGGGAGATCCCGCTCTCCCGGCTTTCGCTCGCGCCCGAGAACGTCCGCAAGACGCCGCCCGACCCGCAGGCCGACGCCGAGCTCAAGGCCTCGATCGCCGCCTTCGGGCTGCTGGAGAACCTGATCGTCCGGCCGGAGCAGCCGAACGGCGATGCCGGATCGGGGGAGCCGGCCCCGGACGCCGAGCAGTTCGCCGTGATCGCCGGCGGACGCCGCCTCAAGGCCATGCAGGCGCTGGTCCAGGACAAGGTGCTGGACGCCAGCCATCCCGTGCCCTGCCAGGTCAGGACCGGCGACGCCGAGCCTTCCGAGCTCTCGCTCGCCGAGAACGTCATCCGCATCCCCATGCACCCGGCCGACCAGGTGACCGCATTCGCGAAGCTGGTCGCGGCCGGCCAGCCGGTTTCCGCGATCGCCACGCGCTTCGGCGCGTCCGAGCGGCTGGTCGAGCAGCGGCTGCGCCTCGGCAACGTCGCGCCCAAGCTGTTGGACGCCTACCGCGCCGGCGAGATCGACCTGGAGACGCTCAAGGCCTTCGCGGTGACCACCGACCATTCCCGCCAGATGGCGGTCTGGGAGCAGGTCTCCGGACACGGCTACCGGCCCGCGGCATGGCAGGTGAAGCGCATGCTGACCGAGGAACGCGTGCCGGGCGCGTCCGCCGTCGCCCGCTTCGTCGGGGTCGAGGACTACGAGGCCGCCGGCGGCCAGGTGCTGCGCGACCTGTTCGCCGACGAGCACGAGCACGGCGTGTGGTTCGAGGACCCGGTGCTCCTGCACAACCTCGCCATGACCAAGCTGGGGACCTTCGTGGACGAGCTGGCGACCCGCTGGAAGTGGGCCGCCGCCATGGTCGAGGTCGACTGGAACGTCACGGCGCGCTACGGCCGCGTCGAGCCGCAGCCGGGCGTGCCCACCGACGAAGAGAAGGCCGAGATCGAGAAGCTCCAGACCCGGTACGACGAACTCCGCGACCTCGACGACGACGAGTGGACCGAGGAACTGCTCGAGGAGGCCGGGCGCATCGAGACCCGCCTCGACGAGCTCGAAGGCGCCGTCGAGGCAAGGGCCACCTTCCGGCGCGAGGACTTCTCGGTCGCCGGCTGCATCGCCACCGTCGGCAATGACGGCTCGCTCCAGGTCATCGCCGGACTGGTAAGGCCCGAGGACATGCCGAAGCCCGCGGAGTCCGGCGGCGCGGCGGCACAGGCCGGCAACGGTTACGACCCGGACGCCGCGACCCACGGCGTTCACACCACCGCCCCGGCCGTCTCCCAGCCCTTGGCGGGGCCGAGGGACCGCGAGGCCGAGGCGCGCAAGGAAGCCGGCATCGGCATCGGGCTGGCCGACGATCAGCGCGCGATCCGCACGGCTCTGGTCAAGGCGCATCTCGCCGGAGACTTCGAAGCCTCCTTCGACCTCACGCTGTTCCAGATGGGTCGCGCGGTGTGCACGCCGGGCTATCACGACCACGCCCTTGACATCGCGGTCAAGGAGACCCCGGACCGCCCCAACACCCGCATGAACGACGCCGACTTCGCGGACTGGTCACCGGGCGAGGCGATGCTGGAAGACCGCTCGCACCTGTCGCTGGACTGGCTGACGATCGAGGACGGCGGCGAGTCCTTCGCGGCGCTCAGGGCCTTGCCCCGGGCCGAGAAGGAGGCGCTGTTCGCCGCCTGCGTCGCGCGTACGGTCAAGGGCCAGCTCGCCTTCGAGCCCCAGGCCCGGCTCGAGCTCGAAGCCACGGTGGCAAGGCTCGACATCGACTTCGCGAAGCACATCCGGCCCACGGCGGCCATGTACTGGTCGCGGATCAACAAGGCCCGGGTTCTCGACATCGCGCGGGTGGTGTTCGGCGGCGCCTGGGCGTCGGCGCGGTCCAAGTACAAGAAGCCCGCGCTGGCCGAGGCGATGGAGACCGCCTTCGCCGCTGGCGACCCGCCGGTCGGGGTCAGCGCCGCGATGCACGACAGGGCGCTCGCCTGGGTACCGCCGGGCTTCGCGGCGTTCGACACCGGCCGCACGGCCGGAGTCGGCGGGGACGCGCCGGCCGATACCGCCGGGACTGCGACGGCTGAGCCCGCCGCGGCTACGGAGCCCGCGGAACCGGCCGCCGACTCCGCGACCGATCCGGCGGCCGCTCCGGTCGGCAACGGCCATGCGACGGACGCCGATCCCGCATCGCCGGACGGCGCGGCGGCGAATGACGGCAACGGCGCCACCGAAACGGTCGACCCCGGTCCCGACGCCGATCCGGGCGATGCCCGGGAGGCCGATCCCGACCCGGCCGTCGCGGGCGGGCCGGACGGCATCGGAGTGACCGGACCGGTCAACGGGCACGACGCCCATCCGGACCCGATGGAGATCCCCGAGTTCCTCCGCCGCGTCCACTAGCCGTCTTGCCCCGAGGAAACGCCCCGCCGGCGCACCACCGCCGGCGGGGCGGTTCCGTTTCAGAACCCTCATGGAGGTCCGCCCATGAACCGCACGATCCGCGCCCGCATCCACGAGAGCGCCGTCAGGCGCGTCACCCGTATCTACGCCGCCACCCTCGCCGACATCTTCGCCGAGACCCTCCAGAACAGCCGCCGCGCCGGCGCCACGCGGGTGCGCATTTCGGTTGCCGGGAGCGCCAACGCGCCGGACTCCGGCGAGCCGTCTTTCACCGTCACCGTTTCCGACGACGGCGCCGGCATCGCCGATTTCGCCGTCCTGCTGAGCTTCGGCGAGAACGGCTGGGACGACGCGACGGTCCGGCGCGAGGACGCCGCCGGCTTCGGCTTCGCCAGCCTGGCGCGCCGCAACTGCGCCGTGTCTTCGCGGCCGCGTTCGCCGGACGGCGATGTCGCGCCCGGCTGGCGCCTCGCGCTCGCGCCAGAGCATTTCCTGGGGGAGGCGGACGCCGAGGTGCAGGCCCACGATGAGGCTCCGTATCCCCACGGAACGGCGGTTTCGTTCCAGGCCACGGAGTGCGCCGCAACCATCCGGAACGCGGCGGAGAACGCCGCCCGCCACTACCCGCTGCCGGTGATCTTCGAGGACCGCACCGAGGACGGCGCCGCCGGCCCGGAAGAGCTGCCGCGCCGCGCCTTCCTCGACGGCGCCATCCACGCCGAACTGTGGCGGGGCCTCGTGTTCGGGGTCTTCAGGAACTGCCGCAGCGGCTACAGGGATCCCGACCTCAACTTCTTCGGGCTCACGCTTGCGGTCGGCCTGCCGACAATCGAGACCGTCCACGGGCCGGCCTGGACCCTCCTTGCGGATGTGGGCGACTGCCCCGATCTGGAACTCGTCCTGCCGGCCCGCAAGGAAGCGGTCGAGAACGATTTCCTCGAGGAGATGCGCGAAGCCGCGCGACTCGCGATCTACCGCGCCATGGCGGACGATCCCAACCCGCGCCCGGCCTTCGAGGACTGGATGCGGGCGCGCGAGGCCGGTATCGGGATGGCCCCACCGCCGGCCGTGCTGCGGCCCTGGAGGCCTTCCGTGGCGGAGGCCGACTTCTGGCGCGATCCGCCGAAGCTCGCCCCTGCCGGCGCCGGCGCCCTGGTCATGGACTGGGACCCGGAGCCGCCCGAGGCGCAGGCGCTCTGGCGCGCGGCCGAGCGGGACGGATTCGCGCCGCGCCTGTTCGAGGCCGACCGCAGGCTCGAAGGCTACGGCTGGTACGACGGGCTCGACCGGGCGGCGGCGATCGACGTCCTGGCCGCCGCCGGCGCCGAGTGGTTGGACATCGACGACTGGCCGCTGCCGGAGCGGGCGCGCCCGGGAGCCGCAAGGCTGCCCTCCCGGCCCGACTCCATCCGCATCGAACTCACCGTCCGCCCCGCGGCGGGGCCGTCCAACACGCTCGACATCCCGGCCGACGTCGCGTTCGCGGGCGAGGCCTGGTCCCATCTGGACGACGCCCTGCCGCTGGTGGCCTTGGACAGCGCGATCCAGCCGCATCAGCTCGCGGTGCTGCTCAGGGCCGCCTTCTTCTCGCCGTCCGACGACGTCGAGGCGGACAGCTGGGAGACCCAGCGGGACCGGTTCGACGAGGAGGCGCTGCACCTCGCGACCCGGCTGCTGCTGTCGGACGACGACGCCTGCCGGCAGTCCATCGCCGAGGCCGTGCGGCGCGAGCTGATGTGGTTCGTGCCCGGGGACCGCGCCGTCGACATCCGCATCCGCCGGCCCGACGTGACCGTGACCCTCGGCGCCGCCGCGGAGGCCGCGCCGTGACCCGGCCCTGGACCGTGCAGGTTGGCTACAACGCGCACCACTGCAACACCGTCACGGTCGAGGCGGCGACGCTCGACGAAGCCCTTGAGAAGGCCATCGCGGCCGCCAACGAGGACTCTGCCGGCTGGCGGTCGACAGACCATTGTTCCGACACGTATGTGGATGCCGTTTGCGAAGGCGCCGGAGCCGACCCGTGGGACGACGGCTCGCTGCCCGTCCCCAGCCGCTTTTCCGAGCATGGCGAACCGCCCGTCGTGACCCTTGCCGGCCCCGTCCCTCCGGGCGCCGTCCGGGTCTCCGGAGGCAGGGCGACGGTCCGGTTCGAGAACGAAGCCGGCACGATCGCGGCGGAACTGCGCGACCCGCCGCATCCGCCGGCGAACAAGCCGCTGGTGACGGTGTCCGTCGGTCCCGACGGCAAGCCCCGGGTCGAGGTCGAGGGCGGCAGCGCCAGGGTGCGCATCCTCGACGGCTGAACCGGCCGCCGGCCCGTCGCCGCCGCCATTCCTTCCACACTGATGCCCGTCCCGCTCCGCCCGGAGCGGAGCCCGGCATGCGTCCGGACGAGGCGGGGCCGGGGCGCGGGAGCGTCCCGGTCCTCCCTGTCCGGCGTTCAGCACCAGGAGGTCCAGTTCATGAAGCCTGCCGCTGTTCCAGATACCGCCGACATCCCGGCCGCGCCGCCGCGGCCCGACGACGAGGCGCAGAAGCGCGCCATCGCCAATGCCGTGTGGACCGACCTGCTCTGGCTCATGCCGCCTGACCGCACGGTCACGATAGCCGTCACCGGCGGCGAGGTCGCGGTCGATCTCGGCCCGCCCGGACCGCCGCCGGAGGTTCCTGCCCACTGACCCGGCCGGGCGCCGCAACCCCGCCGCCATGACGCCCCGTCCCGCCCGCCGCGCGGGGCGGGGTCTTTCCGCTCGACCCGATGGAGGACTTGCCATGCCCGATCCCGAAACCGGCGCCGAAACCGCATTCGGTCCCGTGCTCTCCGTCTATACCCGCGCCCAGGCGATCGAGGACGGCATCCTCGTCGACGTCTCCGA
>WTGR01000197.1 GCA_011523485.1 Acidobacteriota bacterium | reverse complement strand
CGGAGGTTCTGGAATACACCTTACGCAGTGGTCCGAAAAACCGGGACCACCTCAGTGTATCGCCTGAGCGCTATCGCGCCGGATGACCGGCTTCGACTCGGCGACGACGCCACCGCGCAGTTCGCGCAACTCATCGACGACGATGCCTGGAGACGGTACCTGCAAGGTCTGAAGCAACTGAACGTTCGTGACAGAAGGCTCATCGTCGGTCGCGCGGAGCTTGGCTACAACTACCGCCAGCTCGCCTTCACGGAACGTCTGCCCAGCGCCGACGCGGCGCGCAAGGCGGTGCAGCGCGCCCTGGCGCGGCTCCTCGCCGCGATGCCCGCTCCGGAACATGACGCCCGATGGCCAGCAACGGTCCGGAAGAGGTAGTCGCCGACGCGATCGATGCCGTCACGTTGGGCCAGGACGTGCACTGGGACCGGTGCGCGAGCCTCGCCACGCCGGCTGGCCGGGGGGCGCTCGAGAACCTGCGCGCGCTGTCGCGCGCCTTCGCGTCGGCTCACTCGCCGGGACATCCGGCGGCGAGATCGGCCGCGACCGGCTCCGAGCCGTACGCCGGGGTCTTCGTGCGCCGTTTCCTCGGTGCGATGGTCGCGATCTCCGCCCTCGAGGTGGCGGCGGCGCTGCTGCTGCTGCCGTGGATATGGAACGACTACCACCGGGAGCACGGCGACATAGCCGTTTTCCTGACGACCCTGGTGCTCGGGCACGCGACCACTGCATGCGTCCTCCTGCTGGCCGGGCGCGGCGACCGGCGGGCATGGCTCCTCGGCGCGTACTTTCTGCTGAAGGCCACGCAGGTCCCGCTGCATATCTTCCTGGCCTCCTTGTGGGAGATTCCGGTCCCCCGGGTCGAAGGCTTCCTGCTCGATCCGCCGCCGCTGGCCGTACTGCTCGGTTACCTCTACGTGTGGCCGTTCCTGTTCGCGCCGGCGTTCCTGTGGGCGTTCGCGCGGGAGTGTCCCCGGGTGCGCCGCCGCACCCGTCTCGACGATCTCACGCGGCGCATGGTGCCGGTCAGCGTGGCGATCGGTTGCCTCAATTTCGCCGCGGGCGCGCTGTCGTTCCACCTCGCCTGGGCGGGCTACGGGACCACGGCCCTCTTCGTGGTCCTCGATGCCACCCTCGCCGGCGGGAATCTGATGGCGCTGGCGGCGGTCGCCGTCCTCGTGCTGCGCGCGCGCTCGGCGCCGGCCGATGAAGCGCGGCGGGTCCTGCTGTTCGGCGGCGGATTCCTGCTGTACGTGGGGTCGGCGGTCGTCTACGACGTAATCGAGACGTTCTCGACCGGGTTCGTGCTGACCAATCTCGAATGGACGCCGCACGTCCTGCTGATTGCGATGCTGCGCTTTCCCGGGATGCTGCTGCTCTGGTACTCGGCGCTCGCGGTGCGCGTGCCCCACCCGCGCGAGGTGGTGCGGGCGTTCTACCGGCGGCTCCTGCTGCGTCGCGGCCTGCTCGGCGCGTCGGCGGCGGCGCCGGCCGTGGCGCTGGGCTGGCTCCTGGCGAGTCGTCCGGAGCGGCCGGTGGGAGCCGTCGTCAGCGACCCGCTCGTCCAGTCCCTGTTCGCGGCGGCCGCGATCCTGCTGCTGGTCGTCGTGGTGCGCGAGCGGCTGCTGATCCGCCTCGATACCTGGGTCTATCCCGAAACGGCGGATCAGCGGCGGGCCCTTGCCACGGCGGCGGCGGCCCTGGCCCAGGTATCGCAGACCAGGGCGATCGGCCGGACGCTGACCCGCACGATCGACCAGGTCTGCGGCTCGCCGGCCACCCTGCTGGTCGAGAGCGAGACGGAAGCGGCCTCCCAGGACTATCGCGCGCCGGACGCCGCGATGCCGCCGGTGTCGCGTGCGTCGGCCATCGTGCACATGCTGGAACGCGCCGGCGGGTCGTTGCGCGTCCATCCGGGCGACGCGACGTCGCTGTTCGACCTGCTGCCGCAAGACGATGCGGCATGGGTTGCCGAGACGGGCGCCGATACCGTGGTGGCGGTTCTCGGTCCGGGCGCACAGGTCACCGGCGTGCTGGTCGTCGGCCGGCGCTTCGACGACCGGATCGTGCGGCCGGTGGACGTTCCCTTCCTCGAAGCGTTGGCGGCGGCCGCCGGGCTTGCGCTGGCGCGCCTGCGCTCGCTCGGCGCGCCGGCGGCCGGACCGCCGGAGGCGACGCCGGCGTGCGCGTGCCCGGCGTGCGGCAGCCTGACGGCGTCCGGCGAGCCGGCTGCGTGCGGCTGCGGCGCGGACTACGTCGGGGCGGAGGCGCCGGCGCTTCTGGCGGGCAAGTACCGCCTGACCAGGCGCCTGGGAGCCGGCGGCGCCGGGGAGGTGTACCTCGCGCGCGACCTTCGGCTGCAGCGCGACGTGGCGGTCAAGACGCTGTCGGGGAGATCGGTGCGGCGGCTGATGGCGTTGCGACCGGAAGCGTGGACCATGGCCTCGGTGACGCATCCGGCCGCGGCCCAGATCTACGACGTCGAGTTCTGGCGGGGCCGCTCGTTCCTCGTCGTCGAGTTCCTCGCCGGCGGCACGCTCGCGGACCGGCTCCGGGACGGCCCCGTGCCCGCGGCCCGGGCGGCGGCCGTCATCGCCACCCTCGCCGGCGCGCTCGCGGCCCTGCACGATGCGGGTTACCTGCATCGGGACATCAAGCCGAGCAACATCGGGTTCACGGCGGACGGCTCGCCGAAACTGCTCGACTTCGGTCTGTCTCGAGAAGTGGACGACGCGGCGCTGGTGGGCGGCACCCCGCGGTACTGCTCGCCGGAGGTGCTCTCCGGCCGTCCGCCCGGGCAAGCCGACGACGTCTGGTCGCTGTGCGTGGTGCTGTACGAGATGGTGTCGGGACGGCACCCCTTCGCCGGCGGCCGGACCGGCGAGGTTACGGATCGCATTGTGCGTCAGCGCGTCGCCGGCCGTGCCCGTCCGGAGAGCGGTCCGGAGCCGTCTCCGGCCGTTCTCGGATTCGCGGCCTCCGTGCTGACGGCGCGGCGTGCGTCGCGTCCGGCAACGGCCCGCGCCCTGGCCGACGCGCTTCGCCGGATGCTCCGGCAAGGCGAATAGCAGTTCGGTGTCCGGTTTCTCCTTCCCGTGCGTTATCCCGTGCGATGTTGCTCCTGGGGGGCGGTCATGCCCCTTCACCATCGACCCGTGATCCGGACCGGCCGCGTCTGACGCCTTGTTCGGCAGAGGTGTTCCTTGGAGAGTTCCGACGCACTACGGCGGGAGAACGAGGCGCTGCGGCGGGAGAACGAGGCGCTGCAGCGGCGGAACGAGGCGCTGGAGACCCTGATCGAGACCTCGCCGGTGGGCGTCGTGGTTTTCGACGCCGGGACCGGAGAGCCGGTGTCCTTCAACCGGGAGGCGGGTCGCCTTGTCGACCGCCTGAGCCTGCCGGACCAGGCCCCGGCGGATCTGCTGAAGACGGCGACGTGCCGGTTCACGGATGGGCGCCGGATCGCCCTTGACGAGGTTCCCTTGGCGCAGGTGTTGAGCACGGACGAGGCGGTGCGCGCCGAGGAGATCGTGCTGTCGGTCCCCGACGGCCGCAGCATCAGGATGCTGGTCAACGCCGCGCCGATTCGCTCCGCGGGCGGCACGGTCGAATCGGTGGTCGCCACCATGCAGGACCTGACGGCGCTGAACGAGCTTGAGCGGCTGCAGACCGAGTTTCTGGGCCTGGTGAGCCACGAGCTGCGGGCCCCGTTGACCTCCATCAAGGGTTCGGCCGCCGCCTTGCTGCATCCCTCGCCGGACCTGGACCCGGCCGAGATGCGCGCGTTCCACCGGATCATCGACGATCAGGCCAACCACATGTTCGGCCTGATCGGCGACCTGCTGGACGCGGGACGCATCGAGACGGGCACGCTGTCGGTCGCTCCGGAACCGGCGGAAGTGGCCGGCCTCGTGGACCAGGCGCGCAACACGTTCCTGAGCGGCGGCGGCCGGCAAGCCATCCACATCGACCTGCCGAGGGATCTGCCCCGGGTGATGGCCGACCGGCGGCGCATCGTCCAGGTCCTGAACAACCTCCTGTCCAACGCGGCGAGGCATTCTCCCGCCGTGTCGACCATCCGCGTCGCCGCGGCGCCCGATGGGGTTCACGTGTCGATCTCGGTGTGCGACGAAGGCCAGGGCGTGCCCCCGGAGCAGTTGCCGCACCTGTTCCGCAAGCACGCCGGCCTGGTCGGCGGCGAACGGGACCGCGGGGCCGCCGGCTACGGCCTGGGCCTGGCCATCTGCAAGGGGCTGGTGGAGGCGCACGGGGGCCGCATCTGGGCCGAGAGCGGCGGACCGGGCCGGGGAACGCGGTTCACGTTCACGGTTCCGATCGCCGAAGAGGCCGCCGGCGCCGTGACCGCCGAGGCCGCGAGGCGCTCTCCCCCGCGGAGGGCGGAACGCGGGCCGGTGCGCATCCTGGTGGTCGACGACGATCCGGAGTCGCTGCGCTACGTGCGCGACGCGCTCATCCCGGCCGGCTACTCCCCGGTCGTGACCGGCGACCCACGCCAGTTGGCGGACCTCGTCGGGACGCACAAGCCTGCCCTGGTCGTGTTGGATCTGATGCTGCCGGAGACCGACGGCATCGAGTTGATGCAGAGCGTGCCCCAACTGGCCGACCTGCCGGTCATCTTCATTTCCGCCTACGGCAGGGACGAGACGCTCGCCAGGGCCCTCGAGCTCGGCGCCGCCGACTACATCGTCAAGCCCTTCTCGCCGACGGAGTTGACGGCAAGGGTGCGGGCGGCCCTGCGCAAGCGGGCCGAACCGGAGCGCTTCCGGATCGGAGACCTGGCCATCGACTACGAACAACGCAAGGTGACCGTGGCCGGACGGTCGGTACGGCTGACGGCCACCGAGTACGAACTCCTTCGCCTGCTCTCGGTCAACTCGGGACGCGTGCTGACGCGCGCGGCGCTGCTGCGCCAGTTGCGGGGCGGACGGGCCGCTGCCGATTCGACGGTGATCAAGACGCTGGTGAGGAAGCTCCGCCGCAAGCTGGGCGACGATGCGGCCAGGCCCGGCTACGTCCTGACCGAGCACGGGGTCGGCTACCGCATCGCCACGCCGGCCGACCCGTGAAGCCGGGCCGCCAGCCCGAACCTGGAACGGCTGGAGATTCCGTTCCCACGGCGGATTGACATCGTTCACGGTCGACGAGGCCCGCGCACCGCCGGCGCTCCGCCACAACCCGCCGCCGGAGTCCTGGTATCACCTGGAAGGGCACCTGGCGGACCTGGGACAACGACGGAGAGATCGACCTCGCGCTCGCGCAGAACCGCGACATCTTCCCGGGCACCGTCAACCAGTTCGGCGTCGTTCACGGCGTCCGTGCTCACCCGCCCTCGGTCGGCTCGCCCGGACACTGCCCGGGCCTCCGTCGACGCGCTTCACGGTGTTCGCGGCCGGCAGGTGAATGCCTCCTGTTGAGGCACGTCACATGTCTCTCGCGGCTGCGAGCGTTCGGTTCTTCCTGCGCGGACGCCAGTACTTATGCGATGTCGACAATCGCCCGGCGCGCCGTCTCTTGGCAGACCCGCAGGCCGTCAACCTCCTGGTTCGCCAAGCGGAGGCGTTCCATCCGAGCGGATCCAGACCGGGTGTTGGCGAATCGGGCGACCAGCGGAAACGGGCGGTGCAACAACTCGGGGACCTTCGAGGATGGGCACGTCCAGCCTGCTCCTACCCACCCGCACTGCTGAGTGCGAGAACCAGAGGAGATTCCAACGATGGACAGAAATCGGGCTTGGGAAGTTGCCCGCGGAGTTCTCGTGGTTGTCGTCTCTACGGCCATCGTCTCAGTAGCCATATCCCTGTACAACCTGGCCAGCGGGCCATTTCTCGCGGGCGTGCCCTCCGGAGCAGTCATCCCGATCGATCGATCCGAGTGCCCAACAGGGTGGACGGCTTTCGAGGACGGTCGCGACCGATTCATCGTAGGTACCGGGATGACCCACACGTACCGACAACAGGGTGGCTCCGAGACAGCTCTCATCCAAGAGCGCCATTCGCCGCCCCATCGTCATGAGATTGAGAGGTTCGACTGGGGACATTCAATCAACGGTAACGGATCTCCGCGCCGAATCGACGTAGACGACGGACCACCCTATGACGGCATCACTGGCACGCTCGTTACCACGTCTTTCGGGCAGGGCGAGCCCCTGCCGGTCATGCCGCCCTTCATCGCGCTGCCGTTCTGCATCAAGAATTGACCCGAAAGAAGCGCGCGGATGCACGAGTGTTCCACGGGACGCGCGGTCAGACAGACCACGGCGAGCAGCGCGGGGCACCGCAGCATAGACCGCCGCGGACTACACGCGGACCAGGACGCAGCGCCGGAACAGTCGCGGTCCTGGTTGCCGAGGAGCCACGGCGGCAGCGAGTTGCCGGTCGCCGGCGAGCGTAGGGGCCGGCGAATCAGATCGAGCCGGCCCCGTCAGCCGGAGACACGAGATCGAGCTGGAAGGAAGATCTGAGCTGGCGAGCGAATGGTGCCGCCTCAACAGCGCCGTATCGCTGGCTGTCCGGCGGTCCGAGTACGCTGAGCCGCAATGGCGGGCGGTAGGGCATTGCCGCTGGCGAGCGCTCTCGTGGGGGGTAGAGGAGAGTCAACGATGCAGGCATCCTTATGGTTGGTGCTGGTGGTGTTCGCTTCCCTCTGTACGGCGATGCCGGCCGCTGCTCAGGCGCCTGTGGGGGCGCTGGCCATCGACGAGCGGCAGGGAGACCAGTGGGGCTGGGCCGTGGACTACGAGACGGCGGCGGCGGCGCAGGCGCGAGCGCTGCGGGAGTGCGGCACGGGCTGCTCGGTGGTGCTGACCTTCGGTCGTTGCGCGGCGTATGCGGCCGATCAGGACGCGGACAGCACGACGGTGGGGTGGGCGGAAGCGTATGCGTCGGCGTCTGCCGCGCAGGCGGCGGCGCTGTCCGAGTGCCGTTCACGGGGTGGCGGTTCGGGTTGCATCGTTCGGGCGTGGGGTTGCAACGGGCCGGTGGTCGAGGACGGTCTGAACCTCGACCCGGCCGCCCGGCGTCAGATCCAGCAGGGCCTGGCAGCCGGAGGCTTCGATCCCGGCGGCGCGGACGGTCTGTTCGGTCCGCGGACGCGGGCGGCGATACGGCGGTGGCAGTCGTCGCGCGGCGCGCGGTCGACCGGCTATCTGGACGGTGCGTCGGCCGAGGCGTTGCTGACGGCGGGCGGGTTGGATCCCGTGGGGGCTGAAATGGCGCCATCTGCGCCGCCCCCGGTCCCGACGACACAGCAGTCATCGCCGACGAGCCCGCCGACCGCAGCGCCGCCGGCCAGCGCGGAACTCGAGGGCTTGTTCTGGCAGTCGATCATGAACAGCACGAACCCTGCGGAGTTCGAGGCGTATCTGGCACAGTTTCCGAACGGGGTGTTTCGTGCGCTGGCGCAGGCGCGTCTAGCGGCACTGCGTTCAGTGTTGTCGGTCACGTAAAAACGCGCTTTTCTGCACCGGCATCGAGCGGTCTCGAC
>WTGR01000008.1 GCA_011523485.1 Acidobacteriota bacterium | reverse complement strand
TGCACCAGGCGGTGGAGGCCAAGGAAAAGGTCAAGATCGAGCGCGAGAACCAGACCCTGGCCACGGTCACCTTCCAGAACTACTTCCGCAAGTACGACAAGCTGTCCGGCATGACCGGGACGGCCGAGACCGAAGCCACCGAGTTCGCCAAGATCTACGAGCTCGACGTCTTCTCGGTGCCGACCAACCGCGAGCTGATCCGCGTCGAGGAGCCCGACCTCGTCTACCGCACCGAGCGGGAGAAGTACGTCGCCATCGTCGACGACATCATCGAGCAGCAGGAGGCTGGACGGCCGGTGCTGGTCGGGACGGTCTCTATCGAGAAATCCGAGCGCCTGTCGGGCCTGCTCAAGCGCCGCGGCATCAAGCACGTGGTCCTCAACGCGAAGTACCACGACAAGGAAGCCGAGATCGTGGCCCAGGCGGGCCGCTCGGGCACGGTGACCATCGCCACCAACATGGCCGGCCGCGGCACGGACATCCTGCTCGGCGGCAATCCCGACCACATGGCGCGCCGGCAGGCGCTGGCCGACGAGGCGGCCGAGCGGCTGCCGGAGGGCGAGGAGAAGTTCGTCGACGACGAGGAGTTCGTCTATTTCTCGCACGACGGCTTCCATCGCGTGCCGCGCGCGGACTGGGATCGCCTCCAGGCCCGGTACGTGGCGCAGACCCAGGCCGATCACGAGGCCGTCGTGGAGGCGGGCGGGCTGCACATCATCGGCACCGAGCGGCACGAGGCGCGGCGCATCGACAACCAGCTCCGCGGGCGCGCCGGGCGGCAGGGAGATCCCGGGTCGTCCCGCTTCTACCTGTCGCTCGAGGACGACCTGATGCGCATCTTCGGGTCGGATCGCATCCAGGGGCTGATGGACCGGCTCGGGATGGAAGAGGGCGTGCCGATCGAGCACGGCATGGTGACCAAGGCCATCGAGCGGGCGCAGAAGCAGGTGGAGGCGCAGAACTTCTCCGTCCGCAAGCACCTGCTCGAATACGACGACGTGATGAACAAGCAGCGCGAGAACGTCTACGCGCTGCGCCGGGAGCTGCTCGAAGGCACGATCACCATCGAGGAGGACGAGGAGATCGATACCCACGAGTACGTCCTGACCCTGGGCGAGGGCGCGATCGACGAGGCCGTCCAGACCCACTGCGGGCGGGATGTCGATCCGGACGAGTGGGATCTGACCGCCCTCCGGCAGAACGTCGAGGAGCTGTTCGGCCTCGACCCCGACGAGCTCGACGCGATAGAGCTCGACGACAAGAGCCCCGACGAGATGCACGAGGCGCTCTGGTCGATGGCGCGGGGCCGCTACGAGGAGAGAACGTCGGCGCTCGACGGCGGCGTGCTGCGGCGCGTGGAGCGCGACCTGATGCTACAGGTGGTCGATTCGCAGTGGAAGGACCACCTGTACGGCCTCGACCACCTCAAGGAGGGAATCGGCCTGCGCGGGTACGGCCAGCGCAACCCGCTCGTCGAGTACAAGCGCGAGAGCTTCACGATGTTCCAGGCGATGAAGCAGCGGATCGACGAAGAGACGCTGCGTTATCTCTGGCGACTGCGGCCCGTGATGCGAGACGGCGACGGCAACGGCAACCGGCCGTCCCCGGTTCCGGCGCGGCAGGCGACCCCCCTGTCGTTCAACGATCCGGGCCAGCGGGCGCCGGGTCTCCCCGGCGCGGCGGCCGGCGGCGCTCCCCGACCGGCCCGCACGGGCGGCGACGACGTCCGCGTCAAGACGGTGCGCCGCGACGTGCCGAAGGTCGGGCGCAACCAGCCGTGTCCGTGCGGCAGCGGCAAGAAATACAAGAAGTGTTGCGGGGCGTGACCGGCGGGTGCAGCATGACAGTCAAGATCGAGACATCCACCGAGCGGCTGACCAGCGCCACCGTCGAGACGGCGTTGACGTTCGACGACGTCCTGCTCCGCCCGCGCCACTCGGCCTCCCTGCCGCGCGAGGTGGACGTCGGCACGCGTCTGACGCGGCGCATTCCCCTGAACCTGCCGCTCCTCAGCGCGGCCATGGACACCGTGACGGAGTCGCGGATGGCGATCGCGATGGCGCAGCTCGGCGGCATCGGGATAGTCCACAAGAACCTCGACGTCCAGGCGCAGGCATCGGAAGTGGACCGGGTCAAGCGCTCGGAGAGCGGGATGATCGTCAATCCGATCACGCTCTCGCCGGAAGCACGGGTCTCGCAGGCGCTCGAGTTGATGCGGAAGTACCGGATTTCGGGCGTGCCGATCACGGCCGACGGGCGCAACGAGGGACGCCTGGTCGGGATACTGACGAACCGCGACCTGCGGTTCCACGGCGACGTTCAGCGTCCCATCTCGGAGGTGATGACGCGCGAGAAGCTCATCACCGTGCCGGTCGGCACGACGCTCGCGCAGGCGAAGGACATCCTGCATCGGCACCGCGTCGAGAAGCTCCTCGTCGTGGACCAGCAGTTCAACCTGCGCGGTCTGATCACCGTCAAGGACATCCAGAAGGCGATCAAGTATCCCAACGCGTGCAAGGACTCGCTCGGCCGCCTGCGGGTGGGGGCGGCCGTCGGCATCGCCGCCGACGCCCTCGAGCGGGCCGAGGCGCTCGTCGCCGCCAATGTCGACGTGCTCGTCCTCGACAGCGCGCACGGGCATTCCCAGAACGTGATCGACGCGGCGGCCCGACTGCGGCAGGCGTTTCCGTCGGTGGATCTCATCGCCGGCAACGTCGCGACCGCGGGCGGGGTGCGCGCGCTGGCCGAGGCGGGGGTGGACGCCGTCAAGGTCGGCATCGGCTCCGGCTCCATCTGCACGACCCGGATCATCGCCGGCATCGGGGTCCCGATGATCACTGCGGTCGCCGAGTGCGCCGCTGCCGCGGCCAAGTACGACGTTCCGGTCATCGCCGACGGCGGGGTCCGCTATTCGGGCGACATCACGAAGGCGCTCGCGGTCGGCGCCAGCGCGGTCATGATGGGCAGCCTGTTCGCCGGCACCGACGAGAGCCCGGGCGAGCTCGTCCTCTACCAGGGGCGCAGCTTCAAGGATTATCGCGGGATGGGCTCCATCGGGGCGATGCGCGGCGGCGGCACGGATCGCTACTTCCAGGGCCTGAACGTTGCGTCCCGGCCCGGCGACAGCGAGCAGAAGCTCGTACCCGAGGGCATAGAGGGGGGGGCCTCCTACATGGGCAGCGGCGCGACGATGATCCACCAGTTGGGGAGCGGGCTGCGGGCCGGAATGGGATACTGCGGGGCGCCGAACCTGGACGCGCTCCGGCGCGACGCGGAGCTGGTTCGCATCACGCCGGCCGGGGTGCGGGAGAGCCACGTCCACGACGTGGTCATCACGAAGGAAGCCCCGAACTACCAGAGCGAGTAGCGCCGCCGAGCCCGTCGCAAAGCGCCGCGTTCGACCCCAGCCTGCGCCGCCCCAATAGTCTGCGCCGCGTCACGGCGGCGCCGGTCCGTCCACCGTGATCTCGCGGTCGTCTCCGCCCCGGTCGGTGATGCGCACGCGCACGGCGGCTTCGGGCAGGCTGCGAAGCCGGTCGGCCCACTCGATGGCGACGATGGCGTCGGCGGCGAGCATCTCGTCGAGCAGCGGCTCCAGATCCGCGACGTCTTCGCCGCCCAGGCGGTAGAGGTCGACGTGGTGGACGAGCCGGCGGCCGGGATACTCCTGCATCAGCACGAACGTCGGGCTGCTTACCTCGTCGGGGCAGCCGCCGGCGCCTTCCACCAGCCCGCGCACGAAGGCCGTCTTGCCCGTTCCGAGATCGCCGTACAGGAGCACGGCGGACGGCGCCCGCACCAGGGAAGTGGCCAGATCGCGGGCGATGCGCATCGTGTCCGCCTCGGAGCGGCTGGCGTGCGTCGTCGTCACCGGTCGTCGTCCTTTTCGGTCAGCTTCTCGACCGCCCGGCCGAGATGGTACGCGATGTCCCGTGCGATCACGCCGGTCTCCCCCATTTCCGCCGCGGCCAGGTCACCGGCCAGACCATGGAGGTGCACGGCCAGCGCGACGGCCGCGCCGACGTCCTCCACCTGCGCCAGCCAGGCCGCCACGACGCCGGTCAGCACATCGCCGCTGCCGCCCGTGGCCATTCCCGGGTTGCCGGTGGTGTTGATGAGCACAGCGCCGTCGGCGCGGGCGATCACGGTCCGGGCGCCCTTGAGCACCACGTGGACGCCGTGGGAGGTGGCGAACCCGTGCGCTGCCCCTATCCGGTCGCGCTGAACGTCGTCGACCGTGGCGCCCGTCAGCCGCGCCATTTCACCCGGATGCGGCGTGATGACGACCGGCGCTTCCGGACGGCCGCGCAGACGGCCGGGATCCTCCGCGCAGACGGTCAGCGCGTCGGCGTCCAGCACGAGCGGTCCCCGCCCGGCACGATCGAGCAGCGCGTGCACGATTGCACGGCATCCCGGCCCCGTCCCCAGGCCCGGTCCGGCCGCCACGACGTCGAACGGGCCCGCCAGCAGGGCCGCCAGTCCGGCCCCGGCGACCACCCCTTCGGCGTCCGGCAGATCCAGGGTCATGTACTCCGGCTCGCCGGCGACCATCTCCCGGCACGACGCCGGCGCCGCCACCGTCACCAGGCCCGCGCCCGCCCGCAGCGCGCCGAGCCCGGCCAGCCGCGCCGCACCGGTCCGGCCGCGCGAGCCCGCGACGATCGCGACCCGCCCATAGTCGCCCTTGTGCGATTCCGCGGGACGAACCGGTACGGAGGAACGAATCGCTTCGGCCGTGAGCAACTCGATGCGCGGACCTTCCAGCGTCGCGATGACGCCGGCCGGGATACCGATGTCCGCCACCACCACCCGGCCGGCCGGTTCCGGGCGCAGGGCGAGGGCCAGCTTCGGCGCGCCGAGGGTGACGGTGAGCGTCGCCCGCGGGCACGGCCCCGGCGGGCGCGACAGGTCGGCGAGCAACCCGGACGGAAGATCAATCGCCACCACCGGACCGCCCGTGGCGTTGACGTCGTCCGCGACGGTGGCGAGCAACCCGTCCAGCGGACGTTTCAACCCGGTCCCGAAGAGCGCGTCCACGACGAGCCCGCCGGTTGCCAGCCGTCGCCGGTACGGATCCCAGGCGTCGTCGTCGAGCACCTCCGCGACCGGCACGCCGGCCTCCCGCGCCCGGTCCAGATTGACACGGGCGTCGCCGGCCACCTCGTCCACCCTCGCGAACAGGAGCCCGGCCACGTTCCACCCGCGCTGCCGGATCAGCCGGGCCGCCACCCAGCCGTCGCCGCCGTTGTTCCCGCGGCCACACAGCACCGTCGCCTCGCCGGGCCGGCTCGCCACGTGCGCCTCGATGGCGGCGACGACCTCTTTCCCGGCGCGCTCCATCAGGTGCAGCGACGGGACCCCCTGGTCGTCGATCGTACGGCGCTCGGCGTCGCGCATCTGCGCCGGCGTGAGGATGCGCATCCGGGCGATCCTATCCGGTGTCGCCACGGCCGCGCATCGCGCCGCCCGGCCGTCCCGACACGCCGGCGGGTTCCCGCGCGACCCCTTCCCCCCGGTGGAACGCCGACAGGGGATAATCAGCGACCATGCACATAGCCATCGACGTCAACGGACGCCTCGGCGACGGCGAGAGCGCCGGCGTCCCGGTCCTGGATCGCGGGTTTCTGTTCGGCGAAGGGGTCTACGAGACGCTGCGCACCTACAACCTCCAGCCGTTCCTGCTCGACCGCCACCTCGCGCGACTGCGCGCGTCGGCGGAGCGCATCGCGCTGCAACCGCCGCTCGACGACACGGCTTTCAGGGCCCGCATCCTGGCGACCATGCAGGCCGTCGATGCGCCCGGCGAGCGCAGCATCCGGCTGCTGCTGACCCGCGGGGCCGGCGAGCTCAGCTACGACCTCGCGAACTGCCCCGCGCCCACGGTGGTGGTCATCATCCGGCCGCACCGGGAGACGCCGCCCGACGTCGCGGCGCGCGGCATCGGCATCGTACGGTCGTCCATCATGCGCAACCACCCTGCGGCCCTCGACCCGCGCATCAAGTCGAACAACCTCCTCAACAACGCCCTCGCCATGCAGGAGGCGCTGCGCGCCGGGGCCAACGAGGCCCTGATGTGCAACCACCGCGGAGAGCTGGCCGAGTGCGCGCAGTCGAACGTCTTTCTCGTCCGCGGCGGCGCCGCACTCACGCCACCCGTCGGCGCCGGCATCCTCGAAGGCGTCACCCGCAACTTCGTCTTCGAGGTGGGCGCGTCCGCCGGCGTTCCCGTGCGGGAAGAGACGCTGCGGCCGGCCGACCTCGACACCGCCGAGGAGCTGTTCGTGACGAGCACCACCCGGGAGGTTCTCGCGGTCACCCGCCTCGATGGGCAGCCCGTCGGCGAAGGGCGGCCGGGGCCGGTGACGCGGACCCTCGCGGCGGAGTTCCAGCGGCTGGCGCGGCGACTCTGCGCGGCAGGATGACTCAGGCGAGTTCGAGGCCGGGCACGTCGCTGAAGTCCTTCGGGTTCAGCGTCCAGAGCGCCGCCTCGTCGACCAGGGCGCAGGCGGCGATGGCAAGGTCGAGATCCCGACCGCGCGGGCGCGGCAGTCGCGTGTACAGGGCGGCGGCCTCGGCCGCGACCTCGGGGTCGAACGGGACTGCGTGCTCGCGCGGGAAGAGGTCCTCCTGCACGCGCAGTTCGCCGGCCGTGCGCGGCCCGCGCAACCATTCGTGGAGGACGATCGACGAGATCCGCAACCGGTGGCTCCGGTCTATGAATGCATACAGGCGGTCAGCGACGACACGCGGTCCGGTGAGCGCCCCGACGAGCGCGGACGTGTCAAGATGGATCGTCATGGACGGAACGCTGCAGGGATGACTCGCGACGGGACAGACGAATCTCCCTGAGCTCCGATTCGACGCTCTCGCGGGAGCGCGGAGCCTGTTCCTCGCGCCAGCGGTCCAGCACCCCGAGCATGCGCAGCCGCTCGGCCTCGCTCAACCGGTCGGTTCGCGCGTCGTATACGGCCACCGCCTCGCGGACGACGTGGCTCTGCGGCTTGCCCAAACGCTCCGCCGCCCGGCGGATCCGGCGCACCGTGGCGTCGTCCAGAGAATAGGTGACCTTTGCCATACAATTGCAATACTACCATACTCCCCGCACCGCGCGGCTCCGTCTCGGCGCACGGCCGGGCGTTCGCGTCATATGATCGGCGGGACGTCCGGGCCGGCCCCTGCCGCCCGTGCGAGTACGCCACACAGGAGGAACTCCAATGGTCCGAGGCCGACGGCATCGATACTGGTCCACCGGCGTCGCGATTCTGCTCGCCGGGCTCGTGCTGACCGCGCCCCGACCGGCTGCGGCGCAGTCGAAGGCCGACACGGAGTGGCATCACTTCGGCCACGATGCCGCCAACACGAAGTACTCCCCGCTCGATCAGATCACGCCGGCCAACTTCACCGACCTGGAGATCGCGTGGCGTTGGAGGTCGATCGAAACCGAGGTCACCCGCGAACGGGAGGAAGTCCGACCCGGCCCGTTCAAGTCGGTGTCGCTGATGATCGACGGCCGCGTCTACCTCAGCACGTCGCTCGGGC
>WTGR01000910.1 GCA_011523485.1 Acidobacteriota bacterium | reverse complement strand
GCGCCTTCCAGTCGTAGCCGTGCATGTTCTCGACGTAGAAGAAGTCGCGGAACCGGCGCCAGACCTCGTCGAAGATCTGCGCCCACTCGTCGGCCGGCACGCGGTCGACCATCAGCCCGCGCGTCGACACCGTGGCGGCGTCGCCGCCGCCCGCCGGGTAGACGTTCCAGCCGCCGCCTTCGCGCACCAGCACCTTCTCGCCGTCGCGCGAGACCGCGTAGCCGCCGATCCCCGTCGCGATGGTGTCGGTCTCACGATCCGCGAACGTGAAGCGCTGCAGCGCCGGCTGCACGTCGGCGCCCCGCCCGTAGTACTGCGCACCTGCGCGGATGAAGAAGACGCCGTCGTCCGCCCCGCTCAATCCGACGTAGTTGTCGAAGGTCACCGGCAGGCGCACGACGCGCCGGGACAGCCCGTCGAACTCGATGGTGATGGGCGCCTCCTCGTCCCCGCCGCCGTCGCCGTCGCCGTCCTCGTCCCCGGCAGCGTCCGACGCCGTGTCGTCGGCCGCGTCCTCGTCCGCCTCGTCGTCCCCGGTCACCTCGACCTCGTCGCTCCGAGGCGGCAGCGGATGCTCCACGTCCTTTCGCAGCGCCAGCGCGTAGATGCCGGTCTCGCGATCCACCAGGTAGTTCCATTCGAACGAGCCGAGCTGCGGCGCGAACTGCCGGTCGGACAGGTAGTAGAGATAGTCGCCGTCCGGGTCCCACGCCGGATTCCACTCGTGGAAGAGCTCGTCGGTGATCCGCTGCAGCGCGCGGTCGGCCAGGCTCCAGACCCAGATGGATCTGAACTCGGTGGGATCGGTCATCGAGAACGCCAGATGGCCGCCGCGGGGAGACCAGACGTAGTCGCGCAACGGACCGCGCGCCTCGTCCGCGACCTCGACGATCTCCTTCGTCTCCATGTCGATGACGCGGAGCCGCCCGTCCTTGTCGCCGTAGGCCAGGTGCTTCCCGCTCGGCGACCACTCCGGCGCGTACAGCATCGCCTGCCCGCCCGTGGTGAGCTGCTCCGGATCGCCGGATCCGTTCTGGGCAATCACGTAGATCTCGTCCTCGCCGGTCGCGTCCGACACGTAGGCGATGCGGCTGCCGTCCGGCGACCAGCGCGCCCACCTGTCGTGCGCCGACGAGCTGCGCGTCAGGTTGCGGGTGGGGCCGTTCTCGATGGGGGCGGTGAAGACGTCGCCGCGGGCGACGAAGAGCGCCCGCTCTCCCTTGGGGCTCAGTTCCGCATCCTCGATCAGGTCGGCCGCCGCCACCCGCGACGGCCGCATCGCCAGGCCGTCGTCCGGAACCGTGATGGAGATGGGCCGCGACGTCCCCTCGTCGATCGCATGGATCTGCAGTTCGCCGTTCAGCTCGTACACGATGCGGTTCACTCCGTCGTCACCCGGCCAGCGCACGTCCCAGGTGTCGCTGTCGGTCAGTTGCGTCGTCTCCCGCGAGGCGAGATCGTAGCTGTACAGGTTCAGCGTGCCGTCCCTGTCCGAGGTGAAGTAGATGGCGTTGCCGATCCACATCGGGTCGCGGTCGGCGCGCCGGTGCGTCGTCACCCGCTCGACCACGTGCGTCTCGCGGTCGAAGATGTAGAGCTCCTGCGCCCAGCCCCCCTCGTAGCGCTTCCAGGTCCGGAAGTCGCGGAACAGCGGCGAGTAGACGACCCGCGTCCCGTCCGGCGACAGGTCTCCCGCCCCGGACTCGGGCATCGGCAGCGGCACCGGCAGCCCACCGTCGGCCGAGGCCAGGAACAGCCGGCTGTCCGAAAGGTCCGTGCTGTAGCGGAGCGACCGGAACAGGACCGCCCGCCCGTCGGGCGACCAGTCGTAGACCTGGTTGTCGTAGCCCCAGCGCGGCGCCAGCGGACCGCGCGCCGGATAGTACGTGAGCTGCCGCGGCACCCCGCCGGACGCCGGGATGACGTAGACCTGCTCGTCGCCGTCGTACTGCCCGGTGAATGCTATGCGGGAGCCGTCGGGGGAGAACCGCGGGAACAGCTCCAGGCCGGGATGGGCGGTCAGCCGGGCCGCCAGGCCCCCTTCGGTAGAGGCGAGCCACAGGTCCCCGGCGTAGCTGAAGACCACCTGGTCGCCGTGGATGTCCGGGAAACGCAGCAGCTTCGTCTGCGCGGACGCGGGTGCGGCCACGGCCGCCGTCATGCATGCGGCGCCGAGCCACGTCGCCATCGAAATCGGAAGTCGTCGGAGCATGTTGCCTCCTGGTCGCGGACGGACGCGAACCCCTCGCATCCATCCTGCCAGACGATGAGTCCTCGCGCGGCGTTTCGATCACGACGCGAGGCGTCGCCACGGAAGAGTCCCGGCGCCGCGCACCGGACGCAGCACACCATACTGATTATTCGGCACTTGGCCCCGGCGCCGACACCGGATGCGCCGAGGACCACCCGCGCGCTACTTGCGGAGCGTTCGCTCCACGTACGCGCGGACGGCATCCTGCACCGGGGCGGACATCCACGCTTCCTGCACTTCCTCGTCCACCGATCGCATGGCGCGCACCACGCGATCCCGGCTGGGCTGGCGGATGATGCGCTTCGTGAGCGAGAACGAGGCGCTCGGCAGCGAACCGAGATGCGCGGCGACCTCCACGGCGCGCCCGAGGAGCGCGTCCGGAGCGGACAGCTCGTCCACGAAGCCGTTCGCCACGCCATCGTCCGGCGTGCAGGTGAGCCCGCGATAGATGACCGCCTGCAGGCGGTGCGCAGGCACGACGAGCCGCAGAATCTCCAGCGCCATGCTCGGGAATGGCACGCCGACCGACAGCTCGGGCGTTCCGATCCGGCCCTTGCCCTCGGCCATCAGGCGGTAGTCGCAGGCGCAGGCCAGGACGCAGCCGCCGGCGATGGCGTGCCCGTTGACCGCGGCGACGAGCGGCTTCGGGAAGGTGAACGTCTTGAAGAACGCATCGCCGAGCAAAGGCAGGAACGCCTTGACATACTCGCGGCCCCCGTCCGTCAGCCGGCGCAACTCCACGCCGGCGGAGAAGACCGTGCCGGTCCCGGTCAGGACCACGGCCCGCGTGTCGGCCTGTTCGAGCCGCGCGAGCTCGGCGATCCAGCGTCTCATCAGCTCGACGTCGAAGGCGTTGACCTTGCCGTGCTCCAACCGGACGACCGTCACGTGATCGCGAGTCTCGGTGGTGATCATTCGAGAACTCCGTGTCCTGCTCCGGGCCCGGCGCGTGCCTGCCGTGGCGCTGCGGCGCCGCGGAAGCAGGCCGGCCCTGCCTCCAATATACATCGCACGCTATACATCCGACATCGGACCCGGCCTCGACCCATCACGCCGGAACCGCAACGCTACTCGGCGCGCAGCGATCCGAGAAGCGGCGACCGCACCGCCGCGACCGTAGCGGCCAGCGACGCGGCCAGGCCGGTGGCGACGACGATGAAGAGCAGGCCGCCGAGAGAGAGCAGCGGAACCCCGCCCCCCCGTTCCAGCCACGCCGGCGCGATGGCGACGATGGCGCATCCGGCGCCGATGGCCAGCCCGGCGAAGAGCAGGAAGGCGTTCTCCGCCAGCACCATCGCCGACAGGTGGCCGGCGTTGTAGCCCACCGCCCGCATCAGGGCGAGCTCGCGGCGCCGTTCCAGCACGTTGCGCAGCAGGACCGCGCCGAGCCCGAACGTGCCGAGGACGAGGCCGAGGCCGCCCAGGGTCTGAAACGTCGCCAGATAGGTGTTCTCGACGCGATGAAACGCCGCCAGGCGTTCCGCGGCGGAGACGACGTCGAAGCCGAAGTCGACCAGCCGGTCCTCGAGGGCCGCGCTCACCTCCCCCGCGCGCTCGGGCGGCGCGTCGATGAGAAAGAAACGATAGCCGTCGTAGTCCGGGAACACGCGCTCGAAGTGACGCTCGCCGATCAGCAGCTCACGCTGGAAGATGCTGTCCGAGAGCGCCCCGACGATGCGCAGGGTGACCGGGCGATCTGTGTCGCGGTTCAGCACGAAGTCGTCGCCGATCGACAGGTGCAGCGCGTAGGCCAGCGACGTGGCGTCGGCGAGGGCGGGGATGGCGCCGTCGTCGAACTCGCGGTCGAGCAGCAGCCACGGGTTGGCCTCTTCTTCCGGCGTCTCGGCCGCGGTGGCGCCGAAGCCGAAGCGGCCCTCGGCCACGAACGCCGCGGACGGGGCCAGCACGCGCGGGTCCTTCGCCTGGTACAGGTTCAGGCAACTGGCGTCCTCGCCGGGGCGCAGGCGGAAACGCGCCAGGGTCACCCCGGCGAGCGGCTCGCCCTCCGCGAACAGGTCGTCCAGAAAGAGCTCGCTCCGTCCTTCCGGCGTCGTGGGATCGTGCACCACCGGCAGGAGCGTGTCCGCGAGAAGGGTGTAGCCCCCGGTGCCGGAGGACCGGTCCAGCACGTCGCCCGCGCCCTCGCGGCGGAACGCATCGACCGCCACGATGATGAACGCCGCGAACGCAATCAGGGCGATGCAGAGCACGCTGCGGCCCGGGCGGTACGACGCGTTGCGGAACCCGACCTGCGACACCGACCAAGACCCGTCCCGGTAGCGGCCCGGGCGCTGGTTCAGCCACGCCCACGCCAGCACGAGCAGGGCGGCCAGCAGCGTCAGGCCGCCGCCGAAGAATCCGCCCGTGGCGCCGATCGACCCGGCCGCGGCCAGCGCGATCAGGACGAGCCCGACGCCCGTCAGCGCGGCGCCGATCCGCCAGGCCCGCGACCCGGAGGGCGATTCCGGGGCCACGACCTCCGCGACCCCGGTCACTTCCGCGACCGCACCGGTCAGCAGGCTGCGCGGCGAGGCCGGGGCCAGAGCGCGCAGCGTCCAGGCAATGGATCCCAGGGCGGCCAGCACGCCGCCGGCCGCGCCGGCGCCCAGCATCGCCGGCGAGACGTCGAGGGTGAGCCGCGTCGTCCCCACCGCATCGACCCACCAGGTCCGCAGGCCGAGCATGATGAGCTCCGCGTACAGCACCGCGCCGGCGACGCCGAGCGCGCTCCCGGCTACCGACAGAATGCCCGCCTCGGTCAGGAACACGCGCCGAATGGCACGCGCGGGGAACCCGGTGGCGCGCAGCAGCCCCAGCTCGCGCAGGCGCTGCTCGACGCCGAGCCGGAAGAAGAGGCTCGCCAGGAGCAGCGCCGACACCACGAGGAAGAAGCTGAAGTAGATGAAGTAGAGCCCGAAGTCGGTCACCCCCGCGGACGCCTCCAGCGCCAGGGAGCGCGCCGGGTAGACGACGAAACCCAGAGCCAGCGGGTCGAGCGCCTCGCGCAGGGCGGCGGCCAGCCGGTCGCGGGTCGCCGCGAGGTCCTCGCCCGGCGCGGGATACAGACGGACCGACGTCACCTGCCCCCAGCGCGACGCCCACATCCGCTGCCCGGCGGCCAAGGGAATGAACGCCTTGGGGGTCGTCCGGTAGTCGTCCCAGTACGTCTCGTCGACCGGGCGGATCAACTCGAGGTCGACCGGAAACGGCGGGTCCCAGTCGATGACGTTGGTCGCCTCCGTGATCCCGGGATAGTCCGGCGTGAGATCGGGATCGGCGGCCGCGCCGGCGATCGGCACGACGCCGGCCACGCGCAACTCGGCCTCGTGCGTCGTCAGGCGCCCCTCGTCCGCCCAGAGGTAGTACTCGATCGTCAGCGGATCACCCGGCCCGACATCCAGATCGTCCGCCGTCCACTGGTTCAGGATGACCGGCGCAGCCGCCCCGGATGGGGCGGCCAGGTCCGCGTCGCCCACTGCGGAGAGGTCCCGCGCGGTGATCACCGAGTACGGCGTAACCCGTTGCCCGCTGCGGATCCGGTTGGCCAGGTACGACAGCACCGGCTCGGCCCGCACGCCCAGCCGGGACGCCGCGCTCTCCACCGCGGCCACCGTCGCGTCGGTCAACAGACCCGCTTCCGACTCGACGGCCACCGCGGCATGGTCGGCGATTGCGCGCACCCGGAGGCCGAGATCCTCGAGGGTCGCTTCGTCACGCACCGCCGCTTCGGCCGCCGCCTGCCGCGCCGCGTCCTCGACGGCTCCGAATCCGTCGTCGCCCGCGGTTCCCGGACCATGGCCGAGCAGCAGCGTATTGACCCGCCCCTCCTGCTCCAGCTCGCCCTGCAACCGCTCCAGCGACACGAACACCGAGCGCGCCAGACCCTGCTGCGGCCGGAACGAGAACTCGCCCAACTCGGCAGCGTCGAGGACCCGCTCGACACCCAGGCGCAACGTGCGGCCGACGTCGTCGCGCCGGCCGTGCAGCGAGCTGAGCGGCACCGCCGACGGCTTCTCCACGCGCACCAGCAGCGCATCCTCCGGCGCGGCCTCCAGCTCGCCGGCCAGCCCGCCGCTCACGAACGCCGCGTTGCGCCCCAGCGCGAACGCCTCCGGATCCAGACCGTGGAAGGTCCAGAAGCGCTCGTCGACGCCGTAGACCTGGACCGCGGACGCCCGCCGGCCGCTCGACTGATGCGTCACGAAGCCCTCGACCGCGACCAGCGGCGCGGCGGTCTCGAACCGCCCTTCCAGCCGATCGCCCGCCAGCATGTCCGCGCCGATCGACGCCGGCACGAAGCGTGCGCTGGTGACTACGCGGTCGATGGCGCCCAGGCGCTCGAGCGCCAGTGCGCGCAGGCTCGACCGTACCGACGCCCCCACGAGCAACGCGCCGGCGAGCACCGCCACCGCCACCGCGACACCGGCCACGACCGCGAGATTGGTCCGCCAGTAGTGCAGGACGTTCCGTCGGATGAGTGCGAGCAGGCTCATGCGGCGCGCCTCCTCCCCGGCCGCCCCTAGGCGGGCGCGGGGGCGAGCTTCTGGTTGTCGAGGCGGTAGCGGATGGGGCAGCGGCCAGCCAGCTCCGGATTGTGCGTCACGACCAGCAGCACGTTGTTCTGCTGCTCGTGCAGCTCGAAGAGGAGCGACGTGATGGTGTCCGCCGACCGGCGATCGAGGTTCCCGGTCGGCTCGTCGCAGACGACGAGCGGCGGCTTCCGGATGAGCGCCCGTGCGAGGGCGACCCGCTGGCGTTCGCCGCCCGACAGCTCGGCCGGCCGATGGTCCAGGCGGTCCTGCAGCCCGACCTGCTCCAGCAGCGACCGCGCGCGGTCGGTGACCGCCGCATCGGGCGCATTGACCAGCGTCGGCACCAGCACGTTCTCCAGCACCGTGCACTGCGGCAACAGGAGATGGTCCTGAAAGACGAAACCGACCTGCGAGTTCCGAAAGGCGGCCTGCTGCCGCTCGTCGAGCGCGAACGGGTCGGCGCCGTCGAGGGACACCTTCCCGCTGGTCGGCGGCTCGAGTCCGCCCACTATGTAGAGGAGCGTGCTCTTGCCGCTTCCCGAAGGACCCATGATCGACGCCGCGTCCCCGCGCGAGAGCGAGAACGAGACGTCGGTCAGGATCGGCAACGGCCCGCGGACCGTCGGGTACGTCTTGGTGAGCTGGCTGACTTCGAGCAAGGCAGCCCCCCGTTCCCTGCCGTGCCTACGACGCGCGCTGGAATGCGCGCGGCCGGAAGAGAAAGTCGACGATGTTGCCCTCGTGCGGCTGCAGCCAGTTGAGCTTGATCGTCGGAATCGGACCGAGGTTCAGGCGGTCGA
>WTGR01000324.1 GCA_011523485.1 Acidobacteriota bacterium | reverse complement strand
CTGACGCGCGTCAGCACGTTCATGTTCGGCAGGGAGGTCAGCGGCCGGTCGTTCCCCGAGATCGGCGTGCCGGGCGGCCACCACGGCTACTCGCACCACCAGAACGATCCGGAGAACCTGGCGATGCTCGCCCGGATCAACACGCATCACATCCGGCAGTTCGGCTACTTCCTGGAGAAGATGCAGTCGATCCCGGACGGCGACGGCTCGCTGCTCGACCACTCGCTGTTCGTCTACGGCGCGGGCATCAGCGACGGCAACCTCCACTTCCACCTCGACCTGCCGGCGCTGCTGGCCGGCGGGGCGGCCGGACGCGTGCGGGGCGGCCGCCATCTGCGCTACGACCACGACACGCCGCTGTCGAACCTGCACGTCGCCGTGCTCGAGAAGCTGGGGCTGCCGGTGGAGACCTTCGGGGACAGCACCGGCAGGCTGCAATACCTGACGGGAATCTAGGAGCCTGCGCCGCAGAACGCAGCGGCGCGAAGTTCTGCAACGCAGGGTCGTGGAGCGGGGGGGATGGGCCGAAACGCCGAGCCGGCGAGGCGTTTCGGGGCGCTAGGAGAATCGTCCCCGGTCGGTACGCGCCGGGGCATCGACGCCGGACCGACGAGCGCCTCACGGAGGGTCGGGAAGCCGCCTGCCCCAACCGTGTGCCGCGGCGCGCTACGACGACGTTCAGGCGGCCCGTCAGCGAGCGGCGCGGCCCACGAGCCCCTGGAAGGTGCGTTCGACGAAGTCGTCCACACCGGGGACGAACAGGACCGAGAGGATCGTGACGGCCAGAGCGGCGGCGATGCTCCAATAGAAGTAGTTCATCGCCCGGTCCGGGGACAGTTCCGGGAATCCCATTGCCGTCAGTCCCTCGGCGCCGCCTCGAAGACCCAGGAATCGCCTGCTTCCACCGACGCCCGGGTCACCTGCGACGGGTACTTGTCGCGGATGGCGGCAGCGATGCCGTCCAGTATCTCCCCGGATTCGATCCGCACCAGCCGGCGCTCGTAGCGCTTGTCGTCGATCCGGAGAACCGCCCGGCCGTCGCGCGCCGCCTGCACCGGCCAGCGCTTCCACAGCCGCCCCACGGCGGTGCCCATGTAGCCGGACCAGACGTAGAGCCGGCCGTCGTGCTCCGTCGTCCAGATGCGGCGCGACCGGGGAGGATCCAGCAACTGCAGCTCGATGGTGGGGATGTCCCTCACGAAGCTCCAGTCCGGTTCGGGGCCGGCGTGCAGCTCGCCGGCCACCAGGGGGCCGCCGGAGAACAGCCGGTTCGGCCCATCGGCGAACCGCTGCTTGACCGCCGCGGTGGTGACCGCCGCCACCGGGATCGACAGCAGGCAACCGGCGACGACCAGCACACGGATGACCATGCTCATGACGCATTCAGTCTAGGGGTCTGCGCCGCGGAACGCAACGGCGTGCGTCCTGCGGCGCGGGCGCCGCCGCATCCCCCCGGGAGATGGTCGAGCCCGGTAGAATTCCGCCATGAGGTACCTGCACCGGCCGATTGCCGCCGCGCCCGCGCTGGTTGCCGCCTGCGTTCTGCTCGCGGGGTCGGCTCCGGCGGAGCAAGGCCCCTCGACCGATCGGGACGGCGCCATCGACCGCGTCACGCTCTCCATCGTCGGCACCACCGACCTGCACGGCCGCGTGTTCCCCGACGGCGGTCGGGGCGGACTCGCCCTGCTGGGCGGGTACCTGCGCAACCTGCGCACGGCGCGGGAAGCCGACGGCGGCGCCGTGCTGCTGCTGGACGCGGGCGACACCTTCGAGGGCGGAATCGCTTCCAACATCTCGGAAGGGGCCCTCGTCGTCGACGCCTACAACGCCCTCGGCTACGACGCGCTCGCCATCGGCAACCACGAGTTCGACTACGGGGCCCTCGACACCGCGGCGCGGGACGGCCGAACGCCCGACATGCGCGGCGCGCTCAAGGCCGCCGCCGCCCGCGCACGGTTTCCGTTTCTCGCGGCGAACCTGATCGAGGCGGCGACGGGACGCCCGGTGGTGTGGCCGAACGTCCGGCCGTCCACGCTCGTCGACGCCGCGGGCCTGCGGGTGGGCATCGTCGGCCTCATGACCCGCTACGCGCTCACGAGAACGCTCGCCGCCAACGTCCAGGGACTCGACACGACAGCGCTCGAACCCGCCGTCGAGCACGAGGCGCGGCGCCTGCGCCGGCGCGGCGCCGACCTCGTGCTGGTGCTCGCGCACGCCGGCGGCGCCTGCTTCCGATTCGACGATCCCACCGACCTGTCGTCGTGCGACGACGACGCCGAGGTCTTCGAGCTGGCCCGGCGGCTGCCGCCCGGTCTGGTCGATGCGATCGTCGCCGGCCACACCCACCGGGCGGTGGCGCACGAGGTGGCGGGCATCCCGATCGTCCAGGCCTACTCGCGGGGGAGCGCCTTCGCGCGGGTCGACCTGACCGTCGAGCGCGGCGCCGGGGTCGTGTCCGCACGACTCTTCCCGCCCCAGGCGGTCTGCGCCGCCGTCGCCCCGGACGGCTGGTCCTGCGCGACCGGCGGCGGCACGCCCGCGGCCTACGAGGGTGCGCCCGTCCGGCCCGACGCATCGATCGTCGCCGCGATGCAGCCGGCGCTCGACCGGGTGAACCGCTGGCGCGCCGAGCCGCTCGGCGTCACCCTGGAAACCCCGCTCCCGCGGAACCCGGACGGCATCGAGTCGCCGCTCGCCAACCTCTTCGCGGATGCGCTCCTGGCCGCCGCGCCGGGCGCCGATCTCGCGATCGGCATGGGCGGCAGGCGGGCGGGGCTGCGCCGCGATCTGCCGGCCGGGGCGCTCACCCGCGGCCCCCTCTACGACGTGTTCGCCTTCGACAACCGCATCGTCGAGCTGGTGATGACCGGCGCCCAGGTGCGGCAGGCCCTGGCCCGCGAGCTGACGCGCGAGCTGGCCCGCAGCCGGCGCGGAATCCCCAGCGTGTCGGGCATCCGCGTGCGGGTGGCGTGCGAGGGGAACCGGCGGGAGCTGTACATCTTCCGTCCATCGGGAGCGCCGATCGGCCCGGACGAAACGCTCGTCGTGGCGGCCACGGACTTCTTCGCCCGGCGCGCCGCGCGCGACGCCGTCGCCGCGCCCCCGGCCGCCGCGCAGGCGTCGGCGCCGCTGGTCCGGGAGGCGGTTGCCGACTGGCTCATTGCCCGCGGTGGACGGCTGAATGCCGCCGACCTCGTGACGCCGCCGCGCTGGGAAACGCCCGAGGGCGGAGCGTGTCTCGTCGAGACGTCTCGATAGCGCAATGGCGGATCAGGTCCGGGGGGCCGATTGAGCCGCAGCGCGCCGCCGGCGCTCGTGCGGCTCCTGCGCCGCTACCTGCGCATCCCGTCGCTGGCGCTGGTCACCGGGGTCTTCTTCGCCATCCTGTGGACGACCTTCGCCCTGCTCCTGCCGGCGCCGCGCCTGCAACGGCCTGCCCGCAACGCGATCTTCCGCGCCTGGGCCCGCATCTGCCTGCGCGTCATCGGCGGCCGCGTGCGGGTGGAGGGGCCTGCGCCGCGGGCGCCCTTCCTGCTCGTGTGCAATCACCTCGGCTACGTGGACATCCCGGCGCTGGCGTCCTGCGCCGACGCCTGGTTCGTCGCCAAGATGGAGATGCGCTCGTGGCCGATCGTCGGAATCCTCTGCCGTTCGGTGGGCACCATCTTCATAGACCGGAAGACGGGCCGTGACGTGCTGCGCGTCAATCGGCTCATCGAGGACGTGCTGCGCCGCGGCTACGGCGTGGTCATCTTCCCCGAAGGAACGAGCACGCAGGGGTTCGAGGTCCGCCGCTTTCGCACCTCTCTTCTCGACCACGCGGCGCGCACCGGGATGCCGGTTCACGCGGCGGCGCTCACCTACCGCACGGCTCCCGAAGAGCCGCCGGCGCACCTGTCGGTCTGCTGGTGGGGCGACGCCCCCCTCTTCGCCCACGCGCAGCGGCTCTTCGAGCTTCGGCGCTTCGACATCGTCTTGCGCTTCAGTCCCGTCGCGGTCAGCGCCGGCGACCGCAAGGAACTGGCCGGGCGCCTGCACCGGGAGGTAGAACGCATCTTCGAGCCGGTCGTCCGGCCGGACCGGCGCGCCTTCGAAACCGGCTTCTGAGCCCGGAGCGCGCGCAGGCCATCGCGGAGCGCGGCCGGCGCGTCGACACCCGTACACGCGGTAGACTCCGTCAGCCAGCGCCGTAGATCCGAACACCACCCGTTGCCCCGGTGGAACGGAACGTCAGGGACGCGATTGCTGGCGCGGCCGACGGCTGCAACGCCGTCCGCGTTTGTCAGAATCGCATTTGGATTTCCTCACGACAGAGGCAGTTGCAGGACGACCAGGACGACAGTTCCGTGCGTAGCCACAGTGCAACCACCGCACAACCAGCGGACCCGATTTGGTTCTGCGCCCGACGAGCTGGGGCGGCCACACGCAGTGGGTGGATCGCCAACAGAACGCTGAACGAGTTGCCGAAGCGCGTCGGAGCCCGAAGAGGTGAAATCATCGAGGTGTGCGTCGCCACGGACGTTCAGCCTGTCCCGCCCGACCGGCTCTCTCGGATCTTCTCGAACCGCGCCCGTGGGATCGTCGGCCTGGAAGCAAGACATGGACGCGAGAGTGTCCGTCTCGCGCCAACCCGCATGGTCGCCCGGAACCTCGGCTTTGTGAGAGCGCTCGACAAGTTCATGCAGAAGTGCGATATCGACTTGAGCACGCTCACGCGGCATGGCGGCGTGAGCGTGTTTTCGGCGCGACAGTTTCTGGTCTCGGGGGATGGAGGAACCGAACCGAAGGAACTGTTTCGCGGCTCGACGCTGGTGCCACCGGTCCCCTCGGACGGCGAGGACCGGGCTGCCGATCTCGCCGACGGAATCGGCCGCTGGATGCTGCGGAACCTGTCTGGCGACGGCAGCCTGCCGTACAAGTACTGGCCGAGCCGTGGAGCGGAATCGCCGGCCGACAATGCCATTCGCCGATTCCTTGCCTCGCTGGCCCTTGCGCGCCTCGGAGAGCACCACGGCGACGCCGAGATCCGTGAAGCGGCGCGGCGCAACCTGCGCTTCAACCTGACGAAGTACTTTCGGCACATCGGCGGCGGAATCGGCGCCATCGTGGAACGAACCGGGGCGAAGCTCGGCGCAGCGGCGCTTGCGGCACTGTGCATCCTGGAAAGCCCGGCGTCGAGCGAGTTCGCGACCGAGCTGGGCATGCTGACGGCGGGCGTGAACTCGCTCGCGGACGAAGAAGCCGGATTTCGCACCTTCTTCTTTCCACCGGAGCGCGACGGCGAGAACTGGAACTTCTATTCGGGCGAAGCGCTGCTGTTCTGGGCGGAAGCGGCGCGCCGGAGGGCGGAAGGCGCCCCGCCGCTCGAGCGCTGCGCGGCGACGTTCGAGCGATGTCGAGAGCGACACTATCGGGCCCGCAATCCCGCTTTCGTTCCGTGGCACACACAAGCCTGCACGTCCTTGTTCGCGCAGACGAGGAGGCGCGAGTTCGCCGATTTCGTGTTCGAGATCACCGACTGGTTGTTGCCGATGCAGCAGTGGGACGGACTGCCCGCCGACTTGCGCGGCCGCTTCTACGACCCGCGGCGCCCGGAGTTCGGCCCACCGCACGCAGCCTCGACCGGGGCGTACCTGGAAGGACTGGCGGACGCCCTGGCGCTCGCCCGCGCACTGGGAGATGAAACCCGCGTCGCCGCCTACGAGCGCGTGGCCGACCGTGGTCTGCGCTCTCTGCGACAACTGCAGTTCCGGGGACCGCACGACATGTTCTACATCGCCCGAAAAGAGCGCGTCATGGGCGCACTGCGCACCGAGGCATATGACAACGCGGTACGGGTGGACTCGGCCGCGCACGCCCTTGCCGCCGCTCTGAAGCTACTGGGGCACGGGGAACTTCACTCGAGCGGCGGCAGGACGTAGTATCCACGTCCCGGTCCCGGCAGCACGTCGAAGATCAGGTGCACGCGCGGGTCGTCGGTCGGATTGCGCGCATCGTGCTCGGCCTTGTTGTCGAACGCCCACAATTCGCCTTCCTGCATCACTACGGTCTCGCCGCCCGAAGTCAACGGACTGCCGCCTTGGCTCCGCAGCACCAGGTGGAAGCGGTCGCGTATGCGATAGTAGGCGCCCGCGTCGATGTGCGGCCGGACCCATCCGCGCGGCTGCAAGGCAACCAGCGTGGCGCGCCCGAGCCTGCCTTCCTGCAGTCCGGCTATCTCCTCGCAGAACGCCAGCGCCGTCGGGAATCCAGCCGCGGATCGGGCGGTACGACTCTCGTGAACGTCGTTGGCGTTCTTCGCACCGGGAGGCAGCGGCTTTCTCGCAACACGCAAGAATATGTTCAGTGTGTCACGCTGACAACGGACCTTGCGCTGACGGCTGGTATCTGCATGCCACATCTCCGGCGCATTGGCCAACTCCGAAAGGAAGGGAGAAACATCGATGCCTGTCGCAATCCTGATAAAGCGCGGGGCTGTGTCGTCGTGCGTCCCGGGAAGCGGCATGGAAATGGCGCCCTGCCGTATCGCAGCGGGTTCTGTCACCGTTACCTCCTGCCTGTCGAGGCGTCATCGTCGAATCCCGCAGCGGCGGTCAACGAAACGACACTGCCGCCCTCGCCGCCGCACTGCTTCCGCCGGCCGAAAACTCGACGTGGCACTCCGAGGTGGAGATGACGGACGCGGAACCTCGAACGACAAATGGCCGGGTCTCGCCCGCCGCCATGTCGCCCAGGGCCTGCTCGCCCAATCTGTGGGTATCGACGTAAGCGATAACGCGTGCCGAGGACAACCTTGTCACCGCACGCGCATTGCCTTCTACCGTAACGTTCACGACCCCGACACCATCGGCTTCGCACTTCGTGATCTCGAGCTCCGCCCGAGGGTTCCCCCGTTCGACGGTCACAAAGAATCGCTGCGTGTCGGTCAGACCGCCGGGATCGACCGCGGTGATCACGATGTCGGCCCGGCCGAGATGTCTCGCCACGAGCGTGACGGTACTGTCCGACAGGCGGGCCTCCGCGACATGGGTGTTGCTCGATGTGACCTCATAGGACAGCGTGTCACCGTCAGGGTCGCTGAAGTACGAATTCAGATCGAAATTGACTCTCTCGTATTCGCCGAGCGTAAGCGTTTGGTCCGGAATGGTGCGGGAGGCCTGCGGCCCCCGATTGGCCGGCGTGGTGACAACTGGCTCGCTGGGGCCTGCCGGCGTGGTCGGTCCACCGTCGCCGCACCCGAGGGTTGCGCCGAGGGCGCCGGCCACCAAGAACAGTACGGACGAACGCATCCCCCGCGGCTCCGTCGTTGTCCAAAGCAAACCCACGACCCTCACACTGCGTGCACCACTGCCGGGGGCGAAGTGCTCGCACACTCATCTCCCGCGGGTGGCCGCGTCAGGCGGTAGGAGCGGCCGAGGCTCCTTCCTCCACGGTGCATTCCGGGCACGCCCCAATAGAAACCGCTAGTCATCGTCGTCGTCGTCGTCGTCGTCGTCGTCGTCGTCGTCGTCATCATCATCATCATCATCATCATCATCGTCATCGTCATCGTCATCGTCGTCATCGTCGTCATCTCCGTCACCATCCCCGTCGCCGTCACCATCGCCATCGCCATCCCCGTCCCCGTCGCCGTCACCATCCCCGTCAC
>WTGR01000559.1 GCA_011523485.1 Acidobacteriota bacterium | reverse complement strand
GCGCCTGCCGCCCGTTCGACCGGGACCGGGACGGCTTCATCATGGGCGAGGGGGCCGGCGTCGTCATTCTCGAGGACCTCGACCGCGCCCGGACGCGCGGGTCCCGCATCTACTGCGAGCTGGTCGGTTACGGAATGTCGGCCGACGCGCATCACATGACCGCTCCGTGCGAGGACGGCGCGGGCGCCGTGCGGGTCATGCAGAACGCCGTCCGATCGGCGGGGATCGAACCCTCGGCCGTGAACTACGTCAACGCACACGGCACTTCCACTCCGCACAACGACCGCATCGAGACCCTGGCCATCAAGACCTGCTTCGGCGATCACGCGTCGTCGTTGGCGATCTCGTCGACCAAGTCGATGACCGGACACCTGCTCGGCGCGGCCGGCGGACTCGAGGCCGGCATCACCGCGCTCGCGGTGCGCCACCAGATCGTGCCGCCGACGATCAATCTCGACAATCCCGATCCCGACTGCGACCTCGACTACGTGCCCAACGCGCAGCGCGCGTTGCCCATCGACTACGCGCTGTCGAATTCCTTCGGGTTCGGCGGCACCAACGCCAGTCTTCTGTTCAAGCGCTATCGGTCCGGGGCGTAGCGCGGCGCAGACTGGCGGCGAGGCCTGGCCGGGCGGGAAGCGGAGGCCGCGGCGCGACCTCGTTGTCGCGTTCGGCGACGGTTTTCTGATCGGGTTCCCGCCGCGCCGGCGGGGGCTCGCCGAGGAGCGAAGAACGCACGATGAAGACAGCCGTTTGCATCAAGCAGGTCGTGACCCGCGACTGGCCGTTGCGTCCGGCGGAATCCGCAACGTGGGTCCGTGACGACGACGCCAGCTTCGAGATGAACGAGCCCGATGCCTACGCGCTCGAGGAGGCCCTGCGCCTGAAGGAGCGGCACGGCGGCGAGGTGGTCGTCTGCTCGGCGGGTCCGGCCCGGATCAGCCAGGTCATTCGCGAGGCGCTCGCGCGCGGCGCGGATCGGGCCATCCACGTCGAGAGCGACGCGCTGTCCGCGGCGGGGGCCGACGCGGTGGCGGCGGCGCTGGCGGCCGCGATGCAGGGCGAGTCGTTCGACCTCGTGCTGACCGGGCTGCAGTCCGACGACCAGGGTTTCGGACAGACCGGCGTCGTCCTGGCGGAGCGTCTCGGCCTGCCGCACGCCACCATCATCATGGAGGTGGACGTCGCCGCGGACGGCGCCGGCCTGCGGGTCAAGCGCGAGCTGGAGAGCGGCTGGTTCCAGTGGGTGGCCATGCCGCTGCCGGCCCTGCTCACCATCCAGAGCGGCATCAACCAGCTCCGCTACGCCACGCTCCGGGGCATCATGGCGGCGAAGCGGAAGGAGATTCGCACGGTGCAGCTCGACGGCGTCGCGGCGCAGGGGCAGCGGATTCTGGAGCTGTACGTGCCGGAGAAGACCAGCGCCACCCGGTTCATCGACGGATCGGCGCCGGAGGCCGCGCGCGAGCTGGTGCGGCTGCTGCGAGAAGAAGCGAGGGTGTTGTGACTCTGGTCATCGCCGAACAGCGCGGCGGCGCGCTCAACCCGGCTACGTGGGAGACGCTGGCGGCCGCGCAGCAGATGAACGCACCGGTCACCGTGGCGGTGGTCGGGGCCCGCGTGCAGGATCTGGCCGCGGATCTGGCCGCGGCGGACGTGGCCGAGGTGCTTGCGGTGGAGCACGAGGCGCTCGAGCCGTACACGCCCGACGGCTTCGTCGCCGCTCTCGCGCAGGTGGTGGGGACGACGGGGCCGGAGCGGGTGCTGTTCCCGCACACGTATCAGACGCGCGACTACGCGCCGGCTCTGGCGGCGCGGCTCGGGCGCGTGCTCATTCCCGACTGCATCGGCTCGAAGGACCGCGACGGGCAGCGGGTGTTCGTCCGGCCGATGTTCCAGGGCAAGTTCGTGGCCGACGTGCTGCCCGAGGGGCCCGCTCCGCACTTCGCGAGCTTCCAGATCGGCGCGTACCGGGCCGACGCCTGCGTGCGCGGCGCGGCGTCCGCGACGGTGCGCGAGGTTGCCGTGCAGCTCGACGCGGGGGCGATTCGCCAGCGGCCCGAAGCCCCCTTCCAGGAGGCGAAGCAGGCCGTCGACCTGACCCAGGCCGAGCGCATCGTCGCCGTCGGGCGCGGCATCAAGGGCCAGGAGCACCTGCCGCTCGCGCAGGATCTGGCGCGGGCGCTCGATGCCGAGCTGGCCGCGTCGCGGCCGATCTGCGACTCCGGCTGGTTGCCCATGGACCGGCAGATCGGCAGCTCGGGCCAGACCGTCGCACCGAAGCTGTACCTGGCCGTCGGCATCTCCGGCGCCATCCAGCACCTGGTCGGCATGAAGGGCGCCCGCACCATCGTCGCCGTCAACAAGGACGCCGACGCTCCCATCTTCGAGGTGGCCGACTACGGCATCGTCGGCGATCTGTTCGAGGTCGTGCCGGCGATCGTGGCGGCCCTCGACGGAGACTGACGTGGAGCGCGAGACGCTCGACGTCGACGTGCTCGTCGTGGGGGGCGGGCCGGCCGGACTTGCCGCGGCGTACCGCCTCGCGCGGCTGAACGAGGAGCAGGGCGGCGAGCCGCTGATGGTGGCCGTTCTCGAGAAGGCCCGCGCGGCCGGCGCCCACATGCTCTCGGGGGCGGTGCTCGATCCGTCGGCTCTCACGGACCTGATGCCGGACTGGAAGAGCCGCGGCGCGCCCCTCGACGTTCCCGTTCGCGACGACCGCATCTACTTCCTGACCGCGCGCCGGGCGCTGCCGTTTCCCGTCACCCCGCCGCCCCTGCGCAACCACGGTCACTACGTGGTCTCCCTCAACCGCCTTGCGAAGTGGCTCGCGGAGCAGGTCGAGGCGGCGGGCGTCGACGTTTTCACCGGGTTTCCGGGGACGGAGCTGCTCTACGAGGGAGATCGGGTCGTCGGCGTGCGCACCGGCGACCGCGGCCTCGACCGGCACGGCGGGCGCAAGGGCACGTTCGAGCCGGGCGTCGACATCCGCGCGAGGGTCACGGTGCTGGCCGACGGGGTGCGGGGCAACCTCACCAAGACCTTGATTCGCCGCTTCGGGCTCGATGCCGGCCGCTCGCCGCAGAGCTACGCCATCGGGATCAAGGAGCTGTGGGACGTGGACCCGGACCGGCTGCCGGCCGGCTCGGTCATCCACACCATGGGCCATCCGCTCCGCCACGAGGAGTTCGGGGGCGGTTTCATCTACGCGCTGCCGGCCGGACGCCTCTCGGTCGGCTTCGTGGCCGGGCTCGACTACCGGGATCCGCTCTTCGATCCGCACGTGGCGTTCCAGCGCTTCAAGCGCCACCCGCTCGTCTCGGATCTGCTGGCCGGCGGCCAGATGGTGCGCTACGGCGCCAAGGCGCTCCCGGAGGGCGGCTGGCATGCCCTGCCGCGCTGCCACGCCGACGGCGCGCTGATCGTGGGCGACGCGGCGGGATTCCTGAACTCGATGCGGCTCAAGGGCATCCATCTCGCGATGCGGAGCGGCATGCACGCGGCCGACGTGGCGTTCCGCGCCGTGCGCGAGGGCGACGTGTCGGGCGCCCGGCTGTCCGAGTACGCCCGTCTCGTCGAGGAGGGTCCGATCCGCCGCGAGCTCTACCCGGTGCGGAACGTGCACCAGAGCTTCGCCGGCGGACTGTTGGCCGGCCTCATCTATTCCGGCATGTCGCTCGTGACCGGCGGGTGGTGGATTAGGGATCCCATGCCGTCCCACGCGGGCCACGAGCGGACCCGGACCCTGAAGCAGTACTTCGGCGGCGGTCCGCGGCCCGAGTCTCCGAGCGTGCCGATCGACCGCGCGCTGACGTTCGACCGGCTGACCAACGTCCACTACTCGGGCACGCGCCACGACGAGGATCAGCCGTCGCACCTGCTCGTGGCGGACACCGACATCTGCCGCACGCGCTGCATCGAGGAGTACGCCAATCCCTGCACGCGGTTCTGTCCCGCCAACGTGTACGAGATCGTCGACGCGGGGGCCGGCGCGGGCAAGCGGCTGCAGGTCAACGCGTCGAACTGCGTCCACTGCAAGACGTGCGACATCATGGACCCCTACCAGATCATCGACTGGGTGCCGCCCGAGGGCGGCGGCGGTCCGTCCTACGAAGGCATGTGAGCCGCGACGCCCCGCGCCGGCGCCTGTCCGCCCGCCAGATCGCTTCGGCCGAGGCGATCGCGACGGTGGGACTGCCGGTCGTCGCCGCACTCTGCAGAACGATCCGGTGGACGGCCGAGGGGCTGCGGCACTACGATGCGATTCAGGCGGCGGGCCGGCAGCCGGTCATGGCCTTCTGGCACGGCCGCATCGTGCACGCCACCTGGTTCTTTCGCCGTCGCGGCATCGTCGTCATGATCAGCGAGAACTTCGACGGCGAGTGGATCGGGCGATTGATAGAGAAGTTCGGCTACCGCACGGCGCGCGGCTCGACATCGCGCGGCGGCGCCCGCGCCCTCGTCCGCATGCGGCGCCTGGCGGCCGACGGCGCGCCGACCGGGTTCGCGGTGGACGGTCCCCGCGGCCCGGCCCGCTCGGTGCAGCCCGGGGCGGTCTGGCTCGCCAGCCTCACCGGAAACCCGGTGCTGCCGTTTCACAGCGAGGCGGATCGCTACTGGACCGCGCGGAGCTGGGACGGGACCCAGGTGCCGAAGCCGTTCGCCCGCGCGGCGATGGTCGTGGGCGAGCCGATCGAGGTGCCGCGGGCCGGCGGGCCGGATCTGATCGAGCAGAAACGACTGGAGCTGGAGCGGTCGTTGCGCGGGCTGGCGGGGCGCGCACGCGCGATCCTGGCCGGTGCGGACGAGCGCCAGGAGTCTGCGCCGTAGAACGGCGTACTCCGGCCAGGCTCGACCGAGCGGGGTTGGGACGCCGCGGCTCGACCGCAGCCGGTCGCGTTCGGCGACGACCTCCGGGCCAGCCGAAAGGAGAGCCGGTGATGGCGAAGGCAGACGTCCTGCTCATCTCTTCACCCCGGTTCGTCGATCACCGTCCGCCCGGCGGGCACCCGGAGCGGCCGGGGCGGGCCGAGGTCATGGCGCGCGTGGCCGCGCGCTGGACGACGGGCGGAGGCCGCACCGCGCAGCCTGCGCCGGCCACGGACGAGGCGCTCGCGCGAGTCCACGACGGCCGCTACCTGGAAGCCATTGCGGCGACGGCGGGACGGCGAGCCCAGCTCGATCCCGACACCTGGACGTCGACGGACTCCGTGGCGGTGGCGCGCCTGGCGGCGGGCGCGACGGTGGCCGCCGTCGACCACGCCCTCGACCACGGCGCGCCGGGACTGGCCTTCGTGCGCCCGCCCGGCCATCATGCCGAGCGCGCGCGCGCGATGGGCTTCTGCCTCTACAACAATGCCGCCGTCGCGGCCGCGCACGCTCTGGCGCGCGGCATCGAGCGCATCGCGGTGGTGGACTACGACGTCCATCACGGCAACGGCATCCAGTGGATCTTCTACGACGATCCGCGGGTAATGTACGTCTCCACGCACCAGTATCCCTTCTATCCCGGCACGGGGGCGGCCGACGACGTCGGGCGCGGCGACGGAGCGGGGACGACGGTGAACGTGCCGCTTGCGGCGGGCGCCGGCGACGCCGATCTCGACCGCGTGTTTCGCGAGGTGGTGATGCCGATTCTGAGTGCGTACGAGCCGGACGCGGTCGTGTTGTCGGCCGGCTTCGACGCGCACGCGGCCGATCCGCTCGGCGGGATGGAACTGTCGACGGGCGGCTACGCAACCCTCACGCGCCGCTTGTGGGCATTCGCGGCCGACCGCTGCGCGGGCCGGCTTGCCGTAACCACCGAGGGCGGTTACGACCTCCAGGCGCTGGAGGAGTGCCTGGACAGCACCCTGGAGGTCTGTGCGGCGGAACCGCCGGCGTCGGTCGCTCCGGTGGCCGGGTCGACAGCCATCGCCGCCGCCGCCCTCGAGTCCGTGCTGCGGGCCCAGTCGCCGTACTGGCCGGGCGTCGGGTGATACTCTCCTCCGGTCAGGGCAAACCGTCGTCGGGCTCCGGAGGCTGTCCACCTTCCCTCCGCAACAACCGGCGCGCCGCCTCGATGTCGGCCTGCGCCGCGCAGCCGATGAAGAACCCGGCCGTCTTCATGGCGGCGGTCGCGCTGCCGTCGGCGACTGTACAATTCTCCTTGTGCGCGACTACGACCCCCAGGCGATAGAGAAGAAGTGGCAGCGCCGCTGGCGGGAGCGCCGCGCGTTCGAGGTGGCCGCGGATCCGGAGCGGCCGAAGTTCTACTGCCTCGTGATGTTCGCCTATCCGTCCGGCCACGCCCACGTCGGCCACGTGCGCAACTACATGATCGGCGACGTGGTGGCGCGCCTGAAGCGCATGCGCGGCTACAACGTGCTCCATCCGTTCGGCTGGGACGCCTTCGGCATGCCGGCCGAGAACGCCGCGATCAAGAACCGCACGCATCCGGAGACCTGGACGCGCGCGAACATCGCGCACATGAAGGACCAGTTGCAACGGCTGGGGATCAGCTACGCCTGGGAGCGGGAGATAGCTACCTGCGACCCGGAGTACTACCGCTGGAACCAGTGGCTGTTCCTGAAGATGTACGAGCGGGGGCTCGCCTACCGCCGGCAGTCCGCGGTGAACTGGTGCTCCGACTGCAGCACCGTGCTCGCCAACGAGCAGGTGGTCGAAGGCGGCTGCTGGCGCTGCGGCACGACGGTCGAGACCCGCGACCTGAAGCAGTGGTTCCTGCGCATCACGCAGTACGCCGACGAGCTGCTCGACGGCACGGAGAAGCTCGACCAGTGGCCGGACAAGGTGCTGACGATGCAGCGGAACTGGATCGGCCGCTCGCACGGCGCGCTGGTCCGCTTCGCCCTGGCCGGCGAAGGCGGCGCGTCGGTTGGCGCGGCCGGCCCCTCCGGCCCGGCCGGCGCCGACGGCGGGGGCGAACCGGCGGAGGACGGCATCGAGGTCTTCACCACGCGCATCGACACCATCCACGGGGCCACGTTCGTCCTGCTCGCGCCGGAGCATCCCCTCGTCGAGCGGATCGCGGCCGGGCGGCCCGACGCGGCGGCGTTCCGGGCTCGGGTGGGCCGCTTTCGCGCCCTGGACCGAACCGCGCGGCTGACCGGACAGATCGACAAGGAAGGCGTGGACACCGGACGCCGGGCGGTCAACCCCTTCACCGGCGAGACCGTGCCGATCTGGGTGGCCAACTTCGTCCTGGCCGAGTACGGCACCGGGGCGATCATGGCGGTGCCGGCCCACGACCAGCGCGACCTGGAGTTCGCCCGCAAGTACGGGCTTCCCGTCCGGGTGGTCATCCAGCCGGCGGGAGAGGCGCCCCTGGACGACGGCCTGGACACGGCGTTCGCGGATCCCGGCGTCCTGGTCGACTCGGGGGAGTTCTCCGGCCTGCAGAGCGATCGGGCGCGGGCGGTCATGACGGCGGCGGCCGAGGAGCGCGGGATCGGGAAGGGCCGGGTGCAGTACCGGCTGAAGGACTGGGGCATCTCCCGCCAGCGCTACTGGGGCACGCCCATACCCATCGTCTACTGCGACACCTGCGGAACCCGTCCGGTGCCCGAGGACCAGCTCCCGGTGGAGCTGCCGCGGGTGGAGGAGTTCACCGGCCGCGGCGACTCGCCGCTGGCGCAGGTGCCGGAGTTCGTCG
>WTGR01000030.1 GCA_011523485.1 Acidobacteriota bacterium | reverse complement strand
CGGCGCGCTGGTTGAGGACCGGCAGGGCGCCGGGCAGGCCGAGGCAGACCGGACAGACCTGACTGTTCGGCGGGGCGCCGAACGCGGTGCTGCAACCGCAGAAGATCTTGGTCTCGGTCAGGAGCTGGGCGTGAACTTCAAGCCCGATGACCGGTTCCAACGACATGTCCCGCGAACAGGCAGACCGCTTCAGACGCTCGGGCCGGCGCGCCGCACGTCGTCGTCCGCCTCCGCCTCGAACGCCTTGAAGTTCTCCGCGAACATCCCCGCGAGCCGTCCTGCCTGCGCGTCGTAGGCGGCGCCGTCGCTCCAGCTCGCGCGCGGGTGCAGGCTGTCCGCCGGCACGTCCGGAACCGCTGTCGGCACCTCGACGTTGAAGATCGGATCGGGAGCGTAGGTCACGTCGTCGAGCGCGCCCGAGAGCGCCGCGGCGATCATGGCGCGGGTGTGCCCTATCTTCATGCGGCTGCCGACGCCGTACGCGCCGCCGCTCCAGCCCGTGTTGACCAGCCAGACCCGGGAACCGTGGGCCGCGATCCGGCGCCCCAGCAGCTTCGCGTAGACCGTCGGATGATGCACCATGAACGGCGCGCCGAAGCAGGTGCTGAAGGTCGCCTTGGGCTCCGTGACGCCCTTCTCCGTTCCCGCCACCTTGGCCGTATAGCCGGACAGGAAGTGGTACATCGCTCCCGCCGGGGTCAGCCGCGAGATCGGCGGCAATACGCCGAACGCATCGCAGGTCAGCATGACCACGTTGGCCGGGTGGTCGCCCTGCCCCGAGGGCACCCAGTTGTCTATGAACGAGATCGGATAGGCGCCGCGGGTGTTCTCGGTGAGCGTGTCGTCGTCGAGGTCCATCGCGCGGGTCGCCGGATCGAGCACGACGTTCTCGAGGACGGTCCCGAAACGGCGCGTGGTGCCGTAGATCTGCGGCTCGGCCTCTTCCGACAACCGGATCATCTTCGCGTAGCAGCCGCCCTCGAAGTTGAATATGCCGCGGTCGCTCCAACCGTGCTCGTCGTCCCCGATGAGGCGGCGCTCCGGATCGCTCGAGAGCGTCGTCTTGCCCGTCCCCGACAGGCCGAAGAACAGCGCGGTGTCGCCGGACGCGCCGATGTTCGCCGAACAGTGCATCGGCATCACGTCGCGCAACGGCAGCAGGTAGTTCATGACGGTGAAGATCGACTTCTTGATCTCGCCCGCGTAGCTGGTGCCCCCGATCAGAACGAGCCGCCGCGCGAAGTTGAGCAGGATGAACGTACCCGAATTGGTCCCATGGCGCGCCGGGTCGGCCGCCATCGACGGGATGTCGATCACGGTGAACTCCGGGGCGTGGCCGCCGCCCGGCGTGCCTGCCGGCTGCTCCAGGAACATCGTGCGCGCGAAGAGGCTGTGCCACGCCCGCTCGGTGATGATCCGCACCGGAAGCCGATACGCCGGATCGGCGCCCGCGAAGCAGTCCTGGACGTACAGCACCTTGTCGTCGAGGGCGCTCACCATCTCGTCGTGCAGCGCATCGAACCCGGCCGCGTCGATCGGACGGTTCACCTTTCCCCACCAGACGTCCGCGGAGGTGGACGGTTCGTCGACGAGGAACTTGTCGTTCGGGGATCGCCCCGTGTGCGGGGTCGTCAGGCAGACCAGCGGGCCGGACTCGGCGATCGAGCCCTCTCCCTGGCGCACCGCCTCCTCGTACAGGGCCGCGGTACCGAGATTCCAGTGCAGATGGCGTGGCCGTGCGATGTCGAGGATCGAGGAAGGTTTCACTGGCGGCGGTGCCTCCGGCATGGGTGAGCAAACCTTAGTCGCGCGGCCTTCCCGAAGTCAAACGCGCCGGGGTATCATGTGCAGTAGTCGTTCCGGGTAAACGTCCGGTCGCCGGTCGTCGTCTTCGAGACCAGTTTCTTCCAACCGATGGCCGCCACACACGCCGCATCGGCCGTTCGTCAGGATCGCGCCGCCGTCGATTCGCAGATTGCGGAAGCCGTGTGCGCGCTTCTCGTCAGCGGAGACCGCCTCGCCGCGGGCGAGCGCTTCGCCGAGATAGTCGAGCGCCATCAGCGCCGGGCGACGCGTATCGCCTACTACTACCTGCGCGATTCGGCGGAGGTCGACGAAGCGGTCCAGGATGCGTTCCTGAAGGCCTTCGTCAACATCCAGTCCTTCCGGGAGCGGCTGTACTTCGAGCTCTGGTTCACGCGGATACTCGTCAACGGCTGCCTGGACCGATTGAAGTCGCGCGCGCGCCGCAACCGCTGGATCGTGCCGGCCGGGGACAACGACGCCGGCCGCGAGCACGGAGACGAGCTCGATCGCCATGCGGCGCTCGAGCCGTCGCCCGAAACGACCCTTCTGCAGGCCGAACGCCGCGCGGAGCTGGTGGCGGCGGTCGATCGCCTGCCCGACCGACAACGCGCCGTGGTCGTACTCAGCCAGTTCGAAGGGCACGCCACGCGCGACGTGGCCGCCATGCTCGATCTGACGGAAGCCACCGTCCGCGTGCACCTGTTCCGGGCGATTCGCTCGCTGCGGCGGATTCTCGGTACGGAGCACTGGTTCCAGGAGAAGCGGGCGGACGCGACAGGACACGCATGAGCACGCGGGTTCTTCGAAACAAGGTCGGAACGCTGCTCCGGTCGGTATGTCGCGCCGGCCGGGCGCCGCACCTGACCGACCGCGAGGTGACCCGGGCGGTGGTGGAGGCCGACGGAGCGCATCCGGTCGCGGCGGTGGATGCTCATCTGGCCGAATGCACGCAATGCGCGGCCCGCGTCAGAGCCCTGCAGTCGGACCTCGACCGCCTCGCGACGGCGGCGGAGGCCGCTTTCGACCACGACCTCGCACCGTGGCGGCTCGTCCGGCAACGCCGCCGCATCATGCACAGGATTCAGCTCGCGGCCGGCGGGCAGAGCACGGCGCGTATCCTGAGATTTCCGGCGCTCTCTTCGCCCGCCGGCACCCGCGGGCAGCCGAGCCGGCGGTGGCTCTCGCTGGCGGCCGCCGCGGGCCTCCTCCTCACCGTCGGCATCGGCCAGGTACTCGACGGTCGACGCCAGCCGCCGGCTCCGAACCCGGGAGCGGCCGACGCGCTGTCGCAGCCGATCATCGGGCCGGCGTCCGGGCCGCCGCAGGCGGTCGCCGACGAGCAGTTCATGCGCGAGTTGGAGGAGGCTCTCACCTCCTCCCGCGTCACTCCGCTCGTCGCCCTCGACGAGATGACGCCGCGCGTTCGGGCCGCAGCGATCGACGTCCAGTAGATGTCTGCGCCAATCTTCAGAAAGGGCCTCGACCTCAAGCACGCCGTCGCCGGCGAGTTGGCGCGCGACTACCACAGCCGGATCCTCGATCGGATTCGCGAGTCCGACTTCGTCTGGCGGAGCGGACGCCTCACTCTGCGCCTCGCCCGCGAGTTCGGCTTCTGCTACGGCGTCGACCGTGCGGTGGACTATGCGTATCAGACCCGCCGGAAGTTCCCGGACCGAACGGTATTCCTGACCGGAGAGATCATTCACAACCCGCACGTCAACTCCCGCCTGCGCAGTGCCGGGATCCGGTTCCTCAGCGACCCCGGGGAGGGAATCGCACAGGTCTGCGCGGACGACGTCGTGATCCTGCCTGCGTTCGGGGTCACGATTGCGGCCCTGGAGCAACTCGTCGGCTGCGGCTGCACCCTCGTCGACACCACCTGCGGGTCGGTCCTCAACGTCTGGAAGAACGTCCGGCGGTACGCGCGCGACGGCTACACCGCGATAATTCACGGCAAGGTGCAGCACGAGGAGACGCAGGCGACGGCATCCCAGGTCCGCGTCCCGTCCGGGGGCCACTACGTCATCGTCCTCGATTGCGAGGAGGCCGGCGTGGTCTGCGAGTTCATCCGCGGGCGGATGGACTCCGCGACGTTTCTCGACCGACTCGGACCCGGCTGCTCCCCCGGTTTCGACCCGGCCCGCGACCTCGCGCGAGTGGGGCTCGCGAACCAGACGACGATGCTGATGTCCGAATCGCTGGAGGTCGGCGACCTCGTGCGCCGCGCGATGATCGACCGCTACGGCGAAGCCGCGCTCTCCCGCCACTACCGCGCGTTCGACACGATCTGCAGCGCCACGCAGGATCGGCAGGACGCCGTGGTCGGCCTCCTCGACGAGCAGCGCTTCGACCTGGCGATCGTGATCGGCGGCTACAACAGCAGCAACACGCGAAATCTGGCGCGGATCTGCGCGGAACGGGTTGCGACGTACCATATTTCGGACCCGTCCTGCCTGGAGCCGGCGTGCGTCCGGCATCTTCCGCCCGGGGGGCGGCCGGGAACCGAGATCGCGACGCGCGACTGGCTGCCGGACGGTGCAGCGCTGAGTGTCGCTCTGACGGCCGGCGCTTCGACGCCGGACAACATCGTCGGCGAGGTCGTCGAGCGGCTGTCCGATCTGGCGGGGGGCGAGCTTTCGGTTCCGTAAACGCGACGCGCCGCGCGACCGTCTTGGTGTTCAAGGAACAGCAGGCGGCTGGGGTATCCTGACGGGGCACGCAGGCCAGAACGCAACTGGCGGGGAATCGGTGATGAGCAAGACGCGCGGATGCATGACGGTCGTCCTCCTCGCGGCGGTCCTCTCTTTCGCGGTTGCCGCCGAGGCGACGCAGCGCTTCAAATGGTGGCACTCCGACGAGGTCGCGTCGGAAATCGGGCTGACTCCCGAGCAGGTAACCGACATCGAGGCGATCTTCCAGTCGCTCAGGCCGAAGCTGCGGGAGCAGGTGCGCCGCCTCCGGCGCAACGAAGACGATCTGTCCGCGATCATGCACGCGATGCAAGCCGAGGAATGGGAGGTCGCCCTGCAGATCGACCGGGTCGAGGCAGCCCGCAGCGCGCTCAGCAAGACCCGCACGCTGATGCTCTACAGAATGCACAAGACGCTGCGCGCCGACCAGATAGAGGCGCTGCACGAGATGTGGGAACGGCGCCGCTCCGATGGACAGTCGTCGTCCCGGAATCCCGATTAGGCGCGACCTGTGGTCGCGGCGCGACCTGCGGTCGCGTTGGGAGTCTCGCCAGCGCGAGCCGCCGGGACAGACTTCCCCTGCTGCCAGACCCGGATGGCGGCAATCGGAGCCGAGGCCTCGATCGTCGGGCTCGTCCGGGTCTCCGGCTGTCGTGACGCCGCACGGAGCTCGCCGTAGCGAACCGTTCTCACACCCCGCCCGTCTATAACGGTCGCCGGGGAAGATTCCCGCGTCGGCGCGGGTCCAAGTACCCCGAGTCTGGAGGAACGCCTTGATGACCCTCGCCCGTGTTCTACCCGTCGTCCCGTTTCTCGCCGCCGGCTGGCTCCTGATCGCGCCCGGCCTCGCGCACGCCCAGACTCTTCGTACCGGTGTCGGCGGCGTCGTGTCCCAGGCCGCGCTCCAGGCGAGCCGGACCACGCCGGCGGCGCGGCGCTTCGACCTGACGCTGGACGACGCGGTCCAGCGCGCCCTCGAGCGCAACCTCGATATCGCCGTGCAGCGCATCGACCCGCTGGTGCAGGACATGGGCGTGGCGACCGCCAACTCGGCGTTCCTGCCGCTCGCCTCCTCCGGCTTCGGACTGAACCAGCGCACCAGCCCCAACCGGACGCTGTTCGACGGCGGCGGTCTCCGCGGCACGAACATCGTCAACGAGCAGGGCAACTACAACCTCGGGATGAACCAGCGGATGAAGTGGGGCGGCGGCCAGTACGACGTCACCTGGAACAGCAACCGCGTGGAGTCGAACAACATCTTCACCACCTTCAACCCGAGCTTCGGCGCCAACATGACCCTGGGGTACACGCAGCCGCTGCTGCGCGGCTTCCGCACCGACCCGCAACGCACGCAGCTCCTCGTCTCGCGCATCAACCGCGACATCTCCGACATCGGCCTGGAGCAGACCGTCATCAACACGCTCGCCAACGTCCGCCTGGCCTACTGGGAGCTGGTCTACGCGCGCGCCGCGGTCGCCGTGCAGCAACAGGCGCTGGAGCTGGCCGAGCAGCTCGTGCGCGACAACCGGGCGCGCGTGGAAATCGGCACCCTGGCCCCGATAGACGTCGTGCAGGCGCAGTCGGAAGCCGCTGCGCGGCGGCAGTTGCTGGCGCAGGCGGTCCGCACCCTGCGGGCCAACGAGTTGACGTTGAAGCAGCTCATCGTGGGCGGCACCGCGGACGAGTTGTGGGACGCGGAGATCAACCCGACCGACCAGCCGCGGATCGAGGCTACGCCGATCGACCTGGAGACAGCGATTCGCGGCGCACTGGACCGGCGCACCGACATCTCGCGGGTGCGACGCGAGCTCGACATCAACGACGCCCAGGTCGACAACTTTCGCAACAGCACCCTTCCCCAGCTCGATCTCGTCGGCACCTACCAGTTGACCGGCCAGGGCGGATCGCGGCTGGTGCCCGCCGGAAGTTCCTTCGAGGCAATCTTCGGCGGCGCGGGCGGCGTCATCCCGGGCGGCTACGGGGATGCCATCAACGACATCGTCGACGCGGACTACCCGTTCTGGAGCGTCGAGCTGCGGATGAGCTATCCGCTCGGCCAGAGCGCGGACAAGGCGGCCTATGAACGGGCGCGGCTGCAGCAACAGCAGGCCCAGGCCCAGATCCGCCAGATCGAGCTGCAGGTCGCCGTGGAAGTCACGAACGCCGCGCTGCAGATCGACGCGATCCAGCAGCAGATCGAGGCGGCGACGGCCTCGCGCGAGCTGGCCGAAGAACAGCTTCGGGCCGAGGAGAGCAAGTTCGAGGTGGGACTGTCCACCAACTTCTTCGTCGTGCAGGCCCAGCGCGATCTGGCGACCGCGCAGGATACCGAGCTGCGCGCGATACTCGACTACCAGCGGGCCCTGATCGAGTTCGAACGCGCCCAGCGCACTTCACTCGGCAACGCCGGAGTCACCGTCGTCGGCGGCGGTGGAGGCGGCGCGCCATAGTCGTCCGACGAGGGACAACATGAGACGCATCCTGCTCGCCCTCCTCATCCTCGGCGGTGCGATCACCGCCTACGGCTACTACAGCGTGCGGACCGTCGAGTTCGTGCCGGACGTCAGCACCGTCGCGGTGACGGAGGGCGACATCGTCGACACCGTGGGAGCGACGGGCGCGCTCGAGGCGGTGACCACCGTCCAGGTCGGCAGTCAGGTCTCCGGGATCATCCAGGAGCTGCACGTCGACTTCAACTCGATCGTGCGCGAGGGGGACGTCATCATGCGGCTCGATCCGTCGCTGTTCGAGACGCAGCTCGAGCAGGCGCGCGCCAACCTGCTGCGCTCGGAGGCGGAGGTCGAACGCCTGTCCGTCGCCGTCGACGACGCCGCAACGCAGCTCCGGCGATCGCGCGAGCTGGCGGCCGGCGATCTCATCTCCGAGACCGAGCTGGAAGCCGCGGAGGTGACGCTGCGCTCCGCCGAAGCCCAGCGCAAGTCGGCCCAGGCCCAGGTGCGCCAGTCGCAGGCCTCGCTCAGCATGAACGAGGTCAACCTGGAGCACACGGTCATCCGGGCCCCGATCGACGGCATCGTCACCTCGCGCCTGGTCGACGTCGGCCAGACCGTGGCGGCCAGCTTCCAGGCGCCCGAGCTGTTCGTCATCGCGGCGGACCTGACCAAGATGCGGGTCATCGCCAACATCGACGAGTCGGACGTCGGCC
>WTGR01000031.1 GCA_011523485.1 Acidobacteriota bacterium | reverse complement strand
GCGCATCGCTTCCTGCTTCCGCGCATCGGCGAGCACGCCGCCGGGCCCGGCGGCGCCGCTCGCCGCCATCGGTGCCGGCCTCCTTGCGCGGCGCGCCGTCCGGGCGCTGGTCGGCTTCGCCGCGATCCAGGCGGCGGCAACGTTGCTCCTGTTGCCCTGGGCCTGGGAACCCTACCATCGGGAGTTCGGGGACCTTGCCGTCTATCTGGCGACCTTGCTGATCGGGTCCAGCGTGAGTGCGGCCCTGTTTCTGTCCGGGGGGCACCGCGATCGGCGCAACTGGTTGCTCGGCGCGTACTTCATCGTCAATGCGACGCTCGCGAATCCGTTTCCGATGCTGGCGTCGCTGCGGGATGTTCCGCAGGCCGACCTGTTCGGTTACCCCTACGTGTACCCGTTCCTGTTCGCGCCTGCGTTCCTGTGGGCGTTCGTGCGGGAGTGTCCTCGTGCGCAGCGGGCCACTCGACTCGACGACCTCGCGCGCCGGATGGTCGTGGTCAGTGCGGCGCTCGGCTGCGTCATGTGGATGACGTTGGTGACGGTGCTGGAGGTCGCGCGCGCGGGCTATCTGTCCGAGACGGTCTTCTGGGTGAGCTTCGATGCGCAACTCGCCCTTCTGGAACTACTCCGGCTGTGGGCGGTCGGCGTGCTGCTGCTGCGTGCGCGCACGGCGGCAGCCGGCGAAATCAGACGCGTCGTCCTGTTCGCGGTCGGGTTCCTGGTCTGGTCCGGAGCGACCGCCGGCTACGCCCTGGTCGAGGCGTTTTCGGCGGGCAGTTGGCTGTCCAACTACCGATGGACTCCCGCCGTGGCGGTGGTCGAGCTGCTGCGGTTTTCCGGGATCGTGCTGCTGTGGTACGCGGTGCTCGCGTCTCGTGTCCCGCACGCGCGCGAGCTGGTGCGCGCGTTCTGCATGCGGCTGCTGGCGGGGGGACGCGTCCCGGGGGGGCTGGCCGCGGCGGCGGCGCTGATGCTGGTCTGGCTGCTGGCCAGCCGTCCCGAGCGGACCGTGGGCGCGGTCGTCGCGGATCCGCTGGCGCAGGCGCTCGCCGCGGCAACGGGCATTCTGCTGCTGCTGGTGCTGCGTCGCGAGCGGCTGCTGGTCCGACTCGATGCCTGGATCTATCCGGAAACCGTGGAGCAGCGGAAGGCATTGGCTGCCGCGGGAAGAGCGCTGGCGCGAGCCGGACGGCTCGCTACGATCCAACGGACCGTGAAGCGGACGGTCTGGCATGGATGCGGTTCTCCCGCCATCCTGCTGGTCGCCCCCGACCCGCTGGCGGAAGCACATGACTTCCGCGCGCCGGACACGAGGACCGCGCCGCTGCCGCGAGCCTCCGTGATCGTCAGCGTCCTCGAAGCGGCGGGCGGCTCGTTGCGGGTCCATCCGAGCGACACGACGTCGTTCCTCGGCCTGCTGCCCGCAGCCGACGCGGCGTGGGTCGTCGAAGCGGACGCCGACGTGCTGGTACCGGTGCCCAGCGCGGGCGCGGAGTTGCTCGGCGTGCTGGTGGTCGGCCTCCGCTTCGACAGCCGGCCTGTGCGTCTGGTCGACGTCCCGTTTCTCGAGGCGGTGGCCGCGGCGGCGGGGCTGGCAGTCGGGCGCCTGGCGGTCGCGCACGGTCCGGGGGAGCAGGTGCGGCGCGAAGAGCCGCCGGCGCAGGAGTGCCCCGTGTGCCGCTGCCTGCGGGGAGCCGGCGAGGCGCTCCCGTGCGACTGCGGGTCGGAATACGTCGAGGCGGACGTCCCGAAGCTGCTCGCCGGCAAGTACAGGCTGACGCGGCGGCTGGGCAGCGGGGGCATGGGAACGGTGTATCTGGCGCGCGATCTGCGGCTCGACCGGGACGTGGCGATCAAGACGCTGGCCGACATGTCGGCCTCGCGCCTGCAGGGGCTCAAGCCGGAAGCGTGGGCGATGGCGACGGTGTCGCATCCGGCGGTGGCCCAGGTCCACGGAATCGAGTCGTGGCGCAGCCGCCCGTTCCTGGTAGTCGAGTTCGTGGGGGGCGGCACGCTCGCCGACCGGCTCGACCGCGAGCGCGTGCCGCCGGACGAGGCGCTCTCGATGACCACGCTGCTGGCCGACGCGCTGGCGACCCTGCACGAGGCGGGCTACGTGCACGGCGACGTCAAGCCGAGCAACATTGGATTCACGGCGAGCGGCTCGCCGAAGCTGCTCGACTTCGGCCTGGCGCGCGCGAGCGCCGACGCCGACGCCGCGGGTGGGACGTTGCGTTATCTCTCGCCCGAGGTCCTCGCCGGACGCCCGGCCGACGAGGCCGACGACGTGTGGTCGTTGTGCGTGGTGCTGCACGAGATGGTGACGGGTGAACATCCCTTCGCCGGCGGGGAGGCGGGCGAGGTGGCGAACAGGACTTGGCGGCAACGCCCCGCCCGCCCCGGCCGGCCGGCGGCGAGCGACGAATCGCCGTCGGCCGTGACCGACTGGACGGTGGCGATGCTGTCGGCTCCCCGCTCGGCGCGGCCGGCGACGGCGCGCGAGTTCGCCGGGGCGCTTCACCCGCATCGTCGGCGCCACACACGCCGTGAGAAGGGATAGAGGCAGTTCGAAACCGCCGTCCGCCGGTGCGCCCGAAATCAGCAACACCCGCACGTTCCCTGCTTCTCCCGTCCGTGAACTCACGATTCCTGCGCGTTCGGGTGTTCGGTTTTCGATTCACTGACGCCTTGAAGTTATTGGAACGGACGCTTGAAGCGCACCACGCTGGCAGCTCCCGCGAGCCCGTGGGGCTCTGGCGTCAGACACTCGCCCGCCACGCCAAGTAGAGCGGTGCAGCGGTGCGGCGGTGCCTCGAGGCCTTCAGCAACCGCGTGGAGGAAGACCCGAATGCGAACGGATTGGCGGACGGTACCGCTGCTGCTGGTCTGGCTGGCGACGATGGCGGCCGGCGGCGGCGCACAGGAACCCGACACGGCCGAGGAAGAAGCCGGCTGGTCGAACGCAACGGAGCTGAGTGTCGTCCGGGCCGGTGGGAACGCCGATACCCAGACGTTCGGATTCAAGAACACCCTGCGCCGCAACTGGACCGCGGCGCGGGCCCGGTTGCGCGTGGACGGCATTCGCGCGCGGACGGGCGGCGACCGGATTCTCGTCGTCGAGCCGGGGCTGCGCTTCGTGCCCGGCGAGCAGCCGGACGAGTTCGAGACGGCTGTCGCCCGGGCGGACGGCCCGCCGGACGTCGAGCAGTACTTCGTCGAAGGACGCCTGGAGGTGAACATCAGCGAGCGGTTCTTCTGGAACACGGGTACGAGTTGGGATCGCAACAACGACGCCGGCATCCGGAACCGCTACATCGTCTTCGGCGGCGTGGGCAACGTCTGGGCCGACACGGACGACCTGTCGTTCTCCACCGGCTACGGCGTCAGCTACACCGCGCGGGAGGAACTCGAACCGGACGCCGCGAAGGACGACCGGTTCGGAGGCTTCCGTCTGGACGGCGACTATCATCACCGGCTCGGCGCCGCACTGGAGTTGGACAGCGACCTGACGCTGAACGTGAACCTCTTGTCGGCCTCCGACTACTCCCTGAATGTCACTAACGCGGTCGGCGTCGCCATCAACGATCACCTATCGTTACGGATCAGCCTCCAGCATCTGTATGAGCATCGGCCGGCGCTGGAGGATGCCGCCATCCGCGCGCACGTCGTGCTGAACGACCCCGATGGCGCACCGGGCAGCGGGGACGAAGTGTTCGAGACAGCCATGGCGGGCGGCACGGTTCTCGATCTCGGTACGGGTCGGATCCGCAAGGCTGGCCTCGACGCGATCCTCCGGACCGCGCTGGTGATCAGCTTCTGAACTGGCGCAGAGCCGTTGAGAACAGACCAGCGGCCAACCGCGTCCCATCAACGCCGGCGATTCCTGGCGATTACGGTCCTGGACACGCCCAGCGAGTCTTCAGCGCTCTGAAGTCCGGGCTCGGCCTGCGTCCTCCGACCACAGTCCTGGGGGCCGGTGTCGGCGTCGGCAACTGGCTCGCGGCCGGCGTCGGCAACTGGCGGGCGTTCCGGGCGACCGCGGCGCCGACGCGCAGCGGCATGCGCGGCAATGTTGACTCCGGGGAGCTGAACAGTGAGCGCGCTCGCGCATGGCCGACACGTACGAGACATCATACAACTCATTGCCGACGCGCCGTGGCGGGAAGCTGTGACGTACCGTGACACGTGGCCCCACGAGTACGTGGTCGTCAACAAGGATGGACAGGGGGAACTCCTTGCCGCCTTCTGTGAGCGCATCGCGCGCGGCGAGGGTGTCGAGTGCAGGTTCTTCCACCAGCGGCGCCAGTACCTCTTCCTGGGCGAGCACAAGTACTGGACGATGGTGGAATGCGCCGACATCGACCTGGACGCCCATGACACGGTCCTGAACCGCGCGCTCCTCTACAGGGATCGCCGCGACTTCGTGATCCGCGCCGGCGACACTGGCAGGCGAGAGCGATAGAGAGGTATTGGCCTCATGAGTCTGCTGGAACGTCTTGTACCCGAATGGCGCCGCGAAGAGGCCGCGACATGGGCGCTCGCCTATCTTCTCGAGCGCGACGGTTCGCCGGACGTGGCCCAAGCGTTCGTCGATCTGCTCTCCCGCGGCGGTGCCCCGGAGTTCGCATTCGGCGGTCTCGACAAGGATCCTTCCCAGGAGGACGACGCCAAGCCGGACCTGAGAATTCGGGACCACAACGGGATGCACCGGGTTTCCGTCGAGACGACGTTCTGGGGTGAGGTGGACGCGACGCAGCCGGCCAAATACCTCAAGGCGCTTCCGGTCGACACGCCGGGGGCGCTCGTGTTCATCGCCCCTCCGGCTCGGACCCGCGACCTGTGGCGCGACCTGCAGAAGCGCTGCGACGGCAGCGGCGAACTGGAGCTCGGCGACGAATCACCAGCGGATGGCGCGACCTGGGTGCGGGTCGACCCCCACGTGCTGGCGGTCATGAGCTGGACGTCCGTTCTCGACACGCTGCAGCGGGCGGCACGCGACCCCGTCGTCGAGCAGGACGTCCTGCAGCTTCGCGGCCTGACGGACCGACTCGATAAGGAGGCGTTCCTGCCACTGACGGAAGACGACGTGGGAAACAAGCGCTTGGCGCGCCGCATCAGGGGCTACCAGCAGTTGGTGGACAAGATTACGCACCGCCTCGTGAAAGTAGGCCTCGTGCGCCTCGAGAACCGGAGCTACCGCGCGGCCTCCTACCGGACCGGTCGTGGCGCTGGCTGGTGGATGCAGTTGCGCGGAAAGCTCGACCTGCGTTTCGGGCTCGAGCTGAGGCCATGGCGGGATTCGGGAATCACGCCCCTGTGGTGGGTCCTGAAGAGCTCGCCCACTTACAGCATCGAGAAGGACTGGCGGCGTATCATGAGTCGCATCGACGACGTGCGTTCATACGAAGATTCGCTGTACATCCCGATTCGACTCAAGACCGGCGTCGCGGAGGCTGAGGTAGTCGAAAACGCCGTGGAACAGATGCGCCGCATCGCGGACACCCTTTTGGAAACTTGCATCACCGAGTGGGGTGACGAGGCTGGCGCCAGGAGGTGAGCAAGTCATGAGCCAAAGCATCCTGGCGCATGTCGTTCCGAAGATCACGCAAGCCGAGCCCGCCGCCACGCGAGCACTCCATTACCTTCTCGATGCCTCCGGCAGGGTCGCGGAGCGGTTCATCGATCTGGTGGGGTCCCAGCCGTTCGACATCGGTCGGATCGGGACCGAATGGAACTATGCGGACAACGTGCGCCCGGACCTTTCGATCCACGATGCAGGAACGGGAGATCACAGGATCTTTGTCGAGAACAAGTTTCGGGCCCGGTTGACCGACTTTCAACCGGTCGACTATCTCAGGGCGCTCCCCGAACGAGACACGTCCGTGCTGGCGTTCATCGCGCCGGAGGACCGGATCGAAGACAAGTTACTGTGGGGTGAACTGAAAGCGCGCTGCCGCCGCGCGGGGTTCGAGCTTTCGGAGGAGTCGACGACAGTCGATCTCTGCCGTATACGGGTGGCTCCCATCGAGCAGGATTATGCGCGCAGCTTGGTTCTCACGAGTTGGCGCCGCGTACTCGAGGCTCTGCAGCACGCCGCAGCGGCGGCCGGCCACGCCGCCCTGGAGCGGGACATCGTTCAGCTTCGCGGGCTCACAGAGACGATGCGCCGGGACGCAACTGAGGTGCCGGCGGATCAACCCTCGCGCGTCACCTTCGCCGGGTCCGACGAGGTGTTCCCGCCGCTGCGCGCGGACGAACCCACCGATGCTGGCGCGGCCGCCCGCCACCCGTATCGGGGTCGGTTCGATCGGTAGCGACAACAGCAACTGTCCAGGGAGGAGCACCATGATGAACCTTGCGGTCTGGCGGATCGACGAATCGGGATCATCCAGTGGACAGCCTCCCTTGCTGAGCGCGGTCGAGAGATCACCTCTCGGAGTCTCGGAGAAGCAGCTGGAAGACTGGATAGCGGCGGACGCCAAGCTGATCGGCGGCGGGCTGACGATAGTGGGCCGACAAGTGTACATCGACGATGGGATACTCGACCTGCTGGCCATCGACGGGCGGGACCGCTGGGTGGTGCTCGAACTCAAAGCTGGGCGGCTGGACGCCGGAGCGTTGCATCAGGCGCTCTACTATGCGTCATCGCTCGCACGGCTCTCCGCCGACGACCTGCGTGCGAAACTCGAGCCCAAGCTGAAGGACTTCGGCGATGCCGAGATGCTGTCGGCGCGGTTGAGACAGCTTCTCGACTCCGAAGCCGACGGCGGGCAGCGCGAGATCGCGGTCGCGCTCGTCGGTGTCGGTATCTCCGCCGGACTCGAGCGCATGCAGGACTTCCTGGGGCGCTTCAACGTGTCGATCGACGTCGTCAGCTTCGAGGTGTTCGAGCTGGCCGGCGGCCCCAGGCTGCTGATTCGCGAGGTGATCGAAGAGCAGGCTGACGCGCTCTCTCGGCCTCGCGCCGAGCGTACCTTGGATGCGATTCGGCGTCGTGCAGTGGAAGAGAAGGTGCTCGAACCCTTTGATCGCTTCATCGGGATGTCGAAGGATGCTGGTCTCTTCGTTCGGCCGTACACGCTGAGCGTGATGATCACTCCGCCGACGCATCGCGGGCGGTTCTTGATGTACGCCACGCCCCGGGCGGGCGGGATCCACATCGCAGCCGGACCGGATGCGTTCGCCGAGTTCTTCGACGTCTCGGAGCAGGAGGCAGCCGCTGCGCTGGAGCCGGGCAACGTGGATCAGTTTCTTACCGGCGAAGCGCTCGACGCGCGGATTGAGCAGATACGGAAGTTCCTCATGGAGAAGCTACCGCCACTCGGCGACCAGGTTGAACGCTGAGCGTCGGAGCATCCAGGCGACGACCGGACCATCCAGCTTGAGCAAAGAGAATCGTGTCTTCCAGTGGTGTCCGCTAGACGATATGGAATGACCGGCTCGCAATCATGCCGTCGTCGTGCGCGGGCACGCGACAAGGTGGCCGAGGCCGCCTACGATTCGCGGGTTGACACCTCGCGCGGCGTCAGAGCCGCAGACGAAAGGAGCCGGTCATGAGCGAGCCTATCACCTACGTGGGAATCGATGCGCACAAGGCGGAGTTGCAGGTCGCGGTGCTGGCGCCGGAGGCGGGCGAGCCCACGATCTGGACGGTGCGGAACGAGGTCCGGGCGGTGAACCGTCTACGGCGGAGGCTCGAA
>WTGR01000379.1 GCA_011523485.1 Acidobacteriota bacterium | reverse complement strand
CGGTCTCGGGCGCCGAGCTGCTGGCCGCCGTCCGGCGGCACGACGGAGCCGACCAAGTCAGCTTCGACAGCGTGAACGAGGACAGCGTGCACCAGGTCCGCCGGGCCGCCCGGGCGGTCGCCTGAGCCCGCGCGCCCCCCGGTAATCGCCAGGAACCCGGCAGCGGGCATACACCCAGCGGGCGACGTCGCCGGCGTCGTCCGAATACACCCCTGAACTGTTCCGGAGTGCCCACGACCTGGTAGTCGACAGCGCGTACGATCGCCTCGGTGTCCGGATTTACGGTGGTGAAGGCGTTGACGACCGCCACCCGGTTGCCGTTGCCGTCGTGCAGAGTTGTCGCCGATCCGGGCCTGGGTCAGCCGCAGAGACCTCGGTCTCGCGGCGGGCTCGGGTTCCACGCCGCAGACAGTAGCACGTCTGCACGACGAGATTCGGTGCCGATGCGAGGCCTTTCAGGCTCTCGAAGTCGACCTGGGACCCCGCTCGAGGCCGACTGTTTCAGAGCCGTTCAGGCGGCACCGATCCGCCGGCCTGGGCGGTAGGGTCACTGGCGGAGGGAGGTCGCGGCGCTCGGACATGCTGGATGGGGCTGGAGGCGGCGGCAAGTTAACGTATCGCGGCGTTATCAGACCCAGGGCGGGAACGCCGCCAATCCCGGCAGCACCCCCCGGCTGATCGTTTCGGCCGCGACTGGTGCGGTGCTCCTGAACGTTTAGCCCATGTTTAACAAGATCGGCGACCATTTTGTCGATTTGGGCGGTATTTGGAGGGGTTCGTCTCCGTAAGTTGTTGATTTCAAAGGATCGTCAGCGCGAAACCAACCGTGCCCGCCCGCTTGGCGTTGGCGAGCGCCTCGGCGCGATTGAACTCCTCGCGCACGTAGTCGGTGACGGCTGTATAGAGGTGGGCTTCCTCGTCGGAGAGCCGGTACGGCACGGTGTAGGCGATCCGCTCCGGAAACAGCGGCTTGCCGTCGAACTTCAGCAGCCGCTCCTTGACCATGCGTCGCATCAGGTCCGAGACGTCGGCCGCGTGGACCCCGTCGCGGAATCGTCCCTCGAAGCGATCGCCGTCAATCAGCGCCAGGAAGAGCTGGAAGTCCTCCTCCTTGCCGTTGTGCGGCGTCGCCGTCATCAGCAGGAAGTGGCGGGTCAGGCCCGACAGGAGCTGCCCGAGACGGTAGCGCTTCGTGTACTTGACCTCGCCGCCGAAGAAAGTCGCCGACAGCTTGTGTGCCTCGTCGCACACGACCAGGTCCCAGCCGGCGTCGGGCGCCTGCAGCTTCTGCTGCACGTCCTCGTCGCGCGACAGCTTGTCGAGACGGGCGATGACCAGGTCTGTTTCCAGGAACCAGTTGCGGGTGCGGGCGGCTTCGAGCTTGTCGTTGGTGAGGATCTCGAACGGAAGCTGGAACCGGCGGTAGAGCTCGTCCTGCCACTGTTCGGCGAGGCTGCCGGGGCAGACGATGAGGCAACGCTCCAGGTCGCCGCGCGCGATCAGCTCCTTGATGAGCAGACCGGCCATGATGGTTTTGCCGGCGCCCGGGTCGTCGGCGAGGAGGAAGCGCAGCGGCTGGCGCGGCAGCATCGCCTCGTAGACGCCGGTGATCTGGTGAGGCAGCGGGTCGACCACCGACGTGTGAACTGCCAGCAGCGGGTCGAACAGGTGCGCGAGGCGGATGCGCTGCGCTTCGGACACCAGCCGGAACAGCGCGCCGTCGCCGTCGAAGCTCCACGGCCGTCCCGCGTCGACGACCTTGAGCCGGGCCTCGTCGTGGCGATACAGCAGTTCGTTGGCGACCGTGCCGACCGGCGTCTTGTAGGTCAGCTCGATCGCCTCCGAGCCGAACCACTGGACGCTGACGATGGTCACCAGGCCGTCGGGGTGCACGCCGCGGACGGTGCAGCGCGGTCTGAGATCTTCAAGTCGCATGGCCGAAACAGTAGCAGTCCCCAGTCGCCGGATTGCGCCCGTTCCATGCTGGTCGTTGCCGCAGTACGAATTCGCCATGCGTGGCAGCGTGCACTCGCCGGTATCCTTGTGCGCAGAGCCTTCCAGGAACTCGCGCGCGTCGGCGCGGCGCAGCGTGAGGCTACGGGGCCACAAAGGTATCAGTTACATGGCAACTACTGCAAATTTAGCGCGCTTACGTGCACCGCTATTGCGCGGCAAAGCGCTATTACATGCATCGCGCCTATTTGCTTATGCGCAGCACCTTGACAGGCCATTGTCGAGTAGTAGACTGGATTCGTCCGCCGCGAGCGAGTATCTGTCGAACCTCTGTCCGATCAGATCCGCCACCAAAGGAGAAAAGTGGATGACCGCAGCAAAAGACGATCAGTTTCAGACCTGCTGTTCGGACCAGAAGCCACCGATTGCTGTCCTTCAAAGGCTCAGCGAGGACGGGGAGTACCGCAAGTGAGTCGCACATCCCCTCGGAAGCAACGACTGCGCCACTTCCGACAGGGCAACAACAGGTGCCCGATCTGTCTCTCACCCTTCACCGAAGCAGAGGTCGAGCAAGGCCGGACTGTCTCGCTTGAGCACGTCCTGCCGACGTCCTTCGGAGCGAGCGGGATCGCCATGTGCCTCACCTGCCGTCCCTGCAACGAGAACACCGGCCGCGCGGAGCAGGTAGTCTCCGAGGCACGGCGGGACGAGCAAAAGGTCCACCTAACGGTACCGGGTCTACCTATACAGACCGCCTACGCCTCGCCGGGGGAGGGAACAACGGACCTTCATCTTCGATTCCCGAAGACCCAGGTTTCACCTGATGTCCTGAGCCGAGCCCTGCAGACGCGCGGGTTCAAGATGGCGTGGCGTCGTCCACAGAGTCACTACGTGAACGTACCCTGGTTGAAGGCCGCGTACCTCTCGGTGGTCTCGCTGCTCGGTGAGCTCGGATATCGATACGCCGAAGGTGTTGCACTTGAACGGATCCGGCGGCAGATCATGCGACCTGAGGAGGAGATCGTCCGTAACTACGTTATCTCAGCCCCTACTGGCTGGACGATGACTGACGGAATTGTCATGAACCGCGAGCAGGTGCCGTGCTGGGTCGTGAAGCTTGGAGACCACATCGTATTCCTGCCTCGGAGCTGGGACCGGGAGTTCTACGAGTGGACGGACGAGCTAGCCTCAGCTGCGCCCGACGGCAAGATCACGACCACCGTCAGCGGCGGCCCTGTCTGGGATCTCGCCAAGTTCGGCCGTCGGCGCACAGCAACGATCATCTTCCCTGAGGGACGTAGCCCCAGGGAATCACTCGGAGAGGACCTCTTCGGTGCGGCAGCCCAAGGCACCCACGGCGATCAAGTATTCCCCTTGGTGATCGCCGACTACAGTGGCCAAGAGGCCACAGCCTTAGTCATGGACGGTCCTTGGGAGGATTGAAACGCGGCCGCCGGGACCGTTCGTGCGGCCGTTTTTCGGGAGGGGGCCACGCGCGCGGTCCTGGCGACAGTCGCCCCGGATGTCCGCTTGAGAGAGTCGCCTCCGGGGGCGAAAGTCTTCCGACCGGCGGCGGCTCGGCCGATCGATCTTTTGAAGACCACAGATGGCGTTCTTTGCGCCGGGGACACGCCGCGAACTCGAACCTCTGCTCAGGCGCTCCGCGCGCGGGTTGGGACCCCCGCTCTGCGCCCGGGCCGGCGATGGTCCGCCCGCGCGCCTGAGTCCCACCAACGACAACGGTGCGCAGAAACACGTGATGAAGGTCTATTGCTGACCGCACCAGTCGCGAGTGACGGCTTTGCCACGCCCAGGATCCACCAACGAGGCTCGATGACCGCAAGCTCTCAGTCGGACGTCGGCCGCGGCTTGTGCGACCGGAGTTCAGGTATCGGTTGACGCCTCGGGCGGCGACGGTTGCGGTCCCGCCGATCAGGTATCCTACCATGAACCCGGTCGAGTGGTTCGCTCCGTACTTGCCGGATTGGAATCGGTCGATGCCTTCGACGACGTATTCTCTACACAGGTCCGCATCGTTGCCTGCGATCCGTTTACATTCGAGTATCGCGTGGGGTTTGTGTTCGCCGAACCGCAAGAAGATCTCAATCAACAGAATCGGGATGTCGGTGCGACCGTCCGGCAATAGCACGTCCGGACGGGACCGGGATTCGGTTCCAGGAAGCACAATCATGGCCTTGCCCCACTTCTTCACCTTGCCGGACCTCAACGCCTCTTCCATGCCGTCGCGAAGCCGCTCCGTCATTACGACTTCCCCAGCGCCTGCGGTCATATCGGCAGACCGTAACGCCACTGTCCAGCCAGCCTTGATGGTATACACGATAGCCCGCGCGATGTAGGGCCGCAGCGTAATAAGCGGTCTGCCCGTGGCCGACGGGGCACCGAACGGTAACTTCATGCCCCAGTTCCGGTCAGGGTTTCCGCCACGACGGCATCCGCGTCTTCAAGCGCCGATACGCCCATCCAATGCCGGCGAGCCGCAGGCTTGATGATAACCACTTCGTCGGCACCGTACATCCGTAGCTCCCGCTGGCCGATCAGGAAACTGCCAATCGCGACGTCCAAGCGCTGTCCAATGCGACCCAGCACGTCTTTGAGCGCGCCGTCCGCCTTCGTAACCACCGTTTCGGCTGCGCCGGGTTTCTTGCCGAGAACAAATCGCACCACCCGCAACGGTGTGTGCGAGGGGAAATCAAAGACCTCGGCGTGCAAATGGTGTCGCGTCGATCCGGACAGCCATACCTCTAGGGCTCCCCGAAACACGTTCGCATAGTCCGCGAGGCAAGAGATGTCCGCGGCCTCCACAGATGCACTGCGGCCCCTCGCCCATTGCCAGCTCGCCCGAAACAGACCGTCACGAGCGACGATGCGGTCCGCTCCGTCAATGCCATAGAGGTCGAAGACGGCTTCGTCAAGTGCTCCCCAGTCGGCGTCGCCGGGCGGTCTGCGGCGCAAGGTCCGGACCAGTCGCGTCAGCCGCCGGCCCGCATCGGAGTGCAGAGCGGCGTCGAGATCGGGAGTCGGCACACGCTCGATGTCCGGCCGCATGAGTCGCCGCATCCACAGCCCAAAAGTCGAAGCAGTCATCAAGAAAAACCAGGAGACGAGTGACGAGCTCAGAATGGCCGCAATCAGGCAGGCCGTCTCAAGCCGCGCGGAGGGGAGCGCTGAACCGAAATAGGCCTCCGTAAACACCGTATCACGATCTGCGACCGCAACGACAGGGCGCGCGTCGCTCCTCAAGAACTCCTTGACAATCAGCAATGGTGCGCGATAGCAGTCGCGATCGCGTGGTCGTTCGGCTCCTGTTGCATCAAACGTGCTCAAGTCGTCTGGAAGAGAGAATGATCGAAAGTTCTGCGCGGCCAGGAGTGGAAGCCCGCGGAGCATGTGCGCATCGCGGCTCTGATCACCAACGGTCAGTCCTCTGCAAAGTTCTGTATTGAGTCTCGTGAGTTGGTCGCCAAGCGTGCGATGGTTCGCGGTCAACCTGTCCAGCAATGCCAAGTCGCGGCGATACCCACAGAACGCGCCTTTCAATAACTCATCTTTTCTCTCCCAGTCGGCCAACCGCAGCGTGATGATGTCGCTGGGAGCGATCTCAAACGTGTGGCTTTTCTCGCCAGCGGGGGACCAGGGTACCTGCACGACAGTGATAGTGTCGCGGGGCGAGGTCCGATGCCGCGCCAGGAGGGCCACCGCGGGCATCTTGCTTCTGGGGAACAACCAATTGGATTGGTTCGACAGATTGACCAGCGTGACCGGAGCGAGAGCCGCGATGAGCTGCCGCGACGCAGCTGCGCCGGTCTTGCTTCGACTGAAAAACTGCACCGCGCTCAGGATTACCCCGAATCGCGTGTCGTCGGACGCGAAGTCCATCGCCCGAAACACGAAATCCAGGCTCTCGCCGCGCGGCGCTTTGTGGCCGCTACGACGAAGGCGGCGCGCTGCCGTAGTCGCCTTGCCTCTATAGCTCCAGGGCGGATTGCCAACGATCAGGTCGAATTTCTTGGCCTTGGGAAGAATATCGCGATCCCACGCGTCACCGACGATGAGCGTCTTTCCGATCAGCGGCGCGAATCGCAACGCCTTCGGCGGTCGAGGGCGCGGATCGAGTTCCAGAGCCGCCAGGTACAGGCTGAACGCCGCGACGCGCACCGCGGCTTCGCTGACGTCGACGCCGTGGATCTGTCGATGCAGCGTAGTTCGGATCACTTCGCGGCTCGGCGTGCCGCCGTTCGCGCGTAGAGCAACCAGCCGCCGTAGCGCTTCGACCAAGAAGACGCCCGAACCGCAGGTCAGATCGAGTACGGTTTCGTTGCCGGTCAGTCCATCCGTAATCTCGTCCAACACCAGGGACACCAGTGACAACCGTGTGTAGAAGACATCGGTTCCGGGTCCGTCGGTTACCAAGTCGGCGTGGGCGAACTGCTCGTAGATCGAGCTGATAAGCTCCACCGGTATCACATCGAACTGGTACGGAAAGAGCGTCATTTGCCCCGATTGAGGATCGACGGCATCGAGAAAATCGGCTGCCCTGTCGAGGTATTCTGCGTCGGGGACGGCCGGACCTTCTGAGGGAAACAGGTCGCCGTTGAAGGTGCGCCGAAGCCAGTCGAACAACCGCTCCGTAGCGGGCCGGTCGCGCAGTACCGCGGCAAGAGTGCCGTGGCCGTACTCCATCTCAAGGAATTGCTGCGTGACGATATGCCGGTCGAGTAGGTACTGAGTGAAAATCGACCGGCCGATCAGTCCTTGAGCCTCAGTGCGATCCTGTCCGGCCGCGACGAGGTCGCGCTCGAGCGCGGAAAGATCAGAGAGAAGCTGCCGGTCGACGCTAGTCTTGCGATCGACGGTACCAGCCACCTGCCAGAAACGTCCCGTTTCCATGGCCAGCCGGCCAGCGAATGCGTCGAGCTCGTCCAACGCCCCCTCGATTGTTCGGAACCTCCGTAGCAGGTTTGCGTCTGTATCCCGGGTTGCCAGCGGGCGGCCGAAGCCGTTGTAAAGGTAGACCCACTGCGGCGAAACAACCCACAACAACGGCGCGAACCCTTGATTCCAGATTTCGCGCCGCCATCCTGCAACCTGGTCGTGGGACGGTGTTTCCGGTACACGCTTGAAGTAGACGGTGAGCGCCGAGTCGCTACGCCACAGCGCGTCGGGAGCAAAGTCCCGGCTATGGCATCTGCTACGCGCCCCGCCGTCCAGATAGACGCCGTGCGCCGGATCCCCGTTCGCCAGATAGCCGGTGGCTTCGAGCACGTCTCGTAGCACGTCGGTGGTCATTGCGTCGCCTGAACCCGCCTGACGCTCCAGATACCGGTCATCGTGCCATGGGACGCCGCCCGGCGGCATCGGCGTCTCCGAAGGTGATGAGCCCGGCCCGGCTCGGCCGCGCCGGGCCGGCAACGGCAGCCCTGCAGAACCTGGACGCTGGCCCCCGGTATCTCCCCGGACGACGCAGACCTGTCGACAACGACGGGCAAGTGGGCTCTGCCCCCGCCCCCGGGCCGTGCTGGAGTTCTTTCGAACATGTCCCTTACTGCGAGCCCCCCGCCGCTGGCGGGCACAGGTCGCCCATGGTCCTCACCCCCCAACGCCAGCGACAATTTCAGATCACGATGCGTTCGATCTCGTCGACGGTGACGGTGTCCGCCGTCCGATCGTAGAGCTTCGTCGTTTTCGGCGATGCGTGTCCAGCGATCTGCTGCGCGTGCTCGAGCGTCCCCCCGTTCGACAGATACGCCGTGATGCCCGTCGCCCGGA
>WTGR01000930.1 GCA_011523485.1 Acidobacteriota bacterium | reverse complement strand
CGGATCTCTCCATTCACGTCAGTCCCGGCACGCCGGCCATGCAGGCGGTATGGGTTCTGTTGGCCAAGACACGCTACCCCGCCGAGCTGATCCAGTCCCATGAGAAGACCGGCGTCCGAACCGTATCCGTGCCGTTCGACATCGCAGCGGAGTACGTGCCCGCGCTGCTGCGCGAGACCGACGACAAGCTGACCCGCCTGACCGCCGGCCTGCCGCCCGAGTCGCCCGAGTTCGACCGGATCATCGGCCGCAGCCCGGCGCTGGAGCGCGCCCGGACGCGCGCCCGGCGCATCGCCCCACACGACGTCACGGTGCTAATCGAGGGTGAGTCCGGCACCGGCAAGGAGCTGTTCGCACGGGCCATTCATGCCGAGAGCCGCCGCCGCGGCGGACCGTTCGAAGAGGTCAACTGCGGCGCGCTGCCGGAGGGACTCGTCGAATCGCTGCTCTTCGGCCATGCCCGCGGCGCGTTCTCCGGCGCCGTGCGTCCCCACGCCGGCCACTTCGAGGCCGCCGGCGGCGGCACCCTCTTCCTGGACGAGATTGGCGAACTGCCGCTGCCCGCGCAGGTCAAGCTCCTCCGCGCGCTGCAGGAGAAGACCGTCCGGCGGCTCGGATCGGACAGGTCGATTGCCATCGATGTCCGGATCATCGCCGCCACGAACCGCGACCTGCGGACCGAGGTGGCGGCCGGCCGGTTCCGGGAGGACCTCTACTACCGGCTCGCGACCGGCGTCATCCGGCTCCCGCCGCTCCGCGAGCGCCAGGGCGACCTCACGCCGCTCATCAACCACTTTCTCGCCGCCGCGAACCGCAAGTTCGCCGATCAGCCCGGCGTCGAACAGAAGGCCCTTTCTCCGGCGGCAAGGAACCTTCTGTTGCGGCATCCGTGGCCCGGGAACGCGCGGGAACTCCAGGCGACGATCGACCGGCTGGCGCTGTGGGCGCCCGGAGCGTCGGTCACCGCGGACGATGTCCGCGAAGAGCTGCTCAAGACGGTTCAGGACGAATCGGGCGATCTGCTCGGCCGGCCGCTGGGCAGCGGGCTGGAGCTCCCGACCCTGGTTGCCGATCTCGCCCGCCACTACCTCGAACGCGCGCTGGCCGAGGCGGACGGCAACAAGACCCGGGCGGCCGAGCTCGTCGGCCTGCCGAGCTACCAGACACTCACGAACTGGATGAAGCGGTACGATGTGACGCTGCCGGCCAGGGCGCGCCGCTGATGATGGCACGCTCGTTGCTTACTCGTTGGAACGAGATGACGGACAAGACCATGCCGGATGAAGACGATCATCGCATCGAGGCTGATTCGTCGACGGAGCCGATTGAAACGGCGGGCGACGCGCCCCCATCCGACGCCGGCTGGCCGGACTTCCGCGCGCTATCCGAACGGAAGCGGAGCGCCGCCGGAAGCCGGTTGATCACCGCCGTCGAGATCGAGAACTTCAAGGGCATCGGCCGTCCGATGCGCGTCGACCTGCGGCCGGTCACCCTGCTGTTCGGGAACAACAGCGCCGGCAAGAGCACGGTGCTGCATGCACTTTGCTACGCGCACGAAATCCTGAGCTACGGCGACGTCGATGCGCACACCACCGAACTCGGCGGTGACCGCATCGACCTGGGCGGATTCGATAGTTTCGTGCACGCGCACGATCCGGCACGAACCGTCCGGCTTCGGTTCGATCTGAATCTCGAAGGCTGGAATCCGCCCGCGCTGGCGGAGAGACTCGCGCCCTCCTACGAATTCGAGGCGAAGGAGGCTATCGATGAGCTCGTGTTGCAGGTCACCTCCGGATGGGTTGAACTGCAAGTCGAACAGCGGGACGCACAACCGCTTCTCGTGAGCTACGAGGTTGGCGTCAACGAAATGCCCGTCGGATGTATCCAGACACATCATCAGGCGGGCGTGGTGCTGAAGTTCAATCCGGAACACCCGCTGCTCTTGGACAGCCATGCCGACGCGGTCACGCGCGAAGCGGAGCGCACGGACGACGCGCCACAAGTGAACAAGCCCCCCGACCGTGCGCGCACGACTTACCAATCGACGAACGACGTCCAGCGGCTGTCGCGCGTTGAAGTGCTCGGGTTGACCTCCGCTCTGCCTCGTTGGAGCGAGCCGCTCGTCCTGGACGAACTCGAGTTGGACGATACCGGAAGTGATGAAGACGCAAGCGCCGTGTTCCGCGCGCGGGTGTCGGCACTGTTCACCGGCATCGGACAGTCTCTCCGCGACGATCTGGCGCGCCTCCGATACATCGGTCCGGTGCGCGACCTGCATCCGCGAACGCGAACCGCATCGCCGAAACCCGATCCGGAGCGCCAAATGGCCGCATTCGCCACGGATTTCATCCACGGCCGGCCCGCAGCGTCCGAATCGCAGTCTTACCGACTCGCGTCCTGGGCCGACGGGTCCGCCGCCTGGGCGCGCCTCCACGACAGTCCTGGTCGCGGCCTGATCGACGACGTGAACAACTGGCTGGCAGACAAGGACCGACTCGACACCGGCTACGCCCTCCACGCCCGATCCCTCGTGACAATCCAGGAAGAGGATGCGCAACTCGTACCGGCGTTGCGGGAGTATCACCGTCTGCGCGAGCAGTTCGGAAACGACACGGAAGCGGCCGATCTCGATCGATGGGCACGCCACCAAGCCGACGAGATCGTTGCCGGCGTCACGGAAGAGATAGACCGTGCGACGCGAACGTGTCGCGAGATTCGCGAGCAGTTCACCGAGGTCGCGGGTGCCGACTACTTCGACCGGGAAGTCGAGGAGGCCGGCCGGGGCATCGAGATGGTGGACCGGTACCTGAGGCGCCTGGGGTGCCTGCGCGAACTGAGCACCGTCGACGCGCTGGCGGCGCGGATCAAGGCTCCCGACGAGGACGAGACTCACACGCCACCGGCGTGGGACCGGGAAGACACCCGCAGCTTGGCCCGGATCGTCGCGAGAACGGATGCACGCAGGAAACACCGTGACGAGATTCGCAAGCTGAAAGTCCAGGACGACGAATGTCGAGATGAACTGCGCAAGGAGAACACGACCACGTTGGTGAAGAGCCAAGCACGACTCAGGGAGGCTATCAAGAAGAAGCTCGACGCCTACGGCAGCGGCGTGAACACGGAGAGAATCGAAGCGCGAATCCATGCGTTCGGCATCGAGGAGCTTGACGCCAGCGTGGAGCCGGCACAGAAGGAATACCCCCGCCTGGCGGCGCTGGTCGCGAAAATGCAGCAACGCCATTTCACGACAACGGACGTCGACACGCTCGCCGCTGCCCTGGTCGCCGGTTCATCGCAACGGGAACTGCAGCTGGTCGCCGCGAAAACGGGTCTGCCAGTTCGGCCGGCCGACGTTGGCGTCGGCATCTCGCAGATCCTACCGGTAGTTGTCGCGGCACTGGATCCGCACCGTCCCGGGATCACCGCCATCGAACAGCCGGAGCTCCACCTCCACCCCAGGCTCCAGGTAGAGCTCGGCGATCTGTTCGCGCAGCAGATCGACAAGGGTGGCGCCTTCCTGATCGAAACCCACAGCGAGCACCTGCTCCTGCGATTCATGAAGCGTATGCGGCAGACGTGCGACGGCGCCTTGCAAGGAGCCCCGAAGGTGCGACCGGAGGACATCGCCGTGTACTTCGTGGAGGTCGATCCCAAAGGCGAGCAGACCTTGATTCGCGAGATGCCGCTCAACGAGCGCGGAGAGCTGGTCGAGGCTTGGCCCGGCGGCTTCTTCGAGGAAGACCTGCGGGAGATCTTCTGATGCCGCTCCTTGCCGACTACGCCATCACGCCGGACGTGTTCGACATGACCTCGTACCCGACCGCTGGCGAATGCGAAGCCCGCCTCGAGACGATTCGCGAGGCGATGCTGATAGAGGGACTCGTTCGCGATCTTCGCGACGGCGAGTGGGGCGCGCTTTTCGCAACGGATGCCCGTCCGTGGCATCCACGCGGAACGAAGCTCATCAAGGAACTCGCGACGCAGGGACGCCTCGTGCGCCACGAACCAGAGCTCCCTGCTCTTGCCCGTCAGGACCGGCATTGGTGCGCCGAGGCACTTGCTACCCACTCGAAGCAACCGTTCACCGGCGGTATCATCGTAACCAAGGCGGTCAAAGACGTGAACCGCAGGGAGCCGACCGTTGCGCGGATCGACCGGCTCGCGGGCGCCCCGTGGTGGGCATCACGAAGCCCGTCGGTGAGACTCCAACGCACACGCGACGACTACGAGGCACAACTTGACGCCGTGCTCCGCTGTTCGAACTCGCTCATCTTCATCGATCCGCACCTGGATCCGGCGAAACGGAGATACCGCGACTTCGGAGCGCTCCTCGCGCGTGCCGGACGGCGAGCACCGGTCCCGAAGATCGAAGTCCACCGCGTCTGTTACGAGGGATCAGGGCCCCGACGCCGTTTCCCCCTGCGCGACGACGCCACCTACTTCGAGCGCGTATTCCGCAACGAGCTCGCGTTCCGGCTACGCGCTGCCGGCCTGCTCGCGGAAGTCTTCGTCTGGGACGACTTCCATGATCGCTACTTGATCAGCAATCTGATCGGGATCTCGCTGTCCAACGGCTTCGACACCAGGGCCAACCAGACCACGACGTGGAACCGCCTCGGACGAAAGGACCGCGACGACATTCGTCGGGAATTCCATCCCGCCACCGGCTCACACAAGCTGCAGTTGCGCTTCGAGGTTCGATGAGACACGTGCATCGACACATTGGATGTGACCATGTCAGATATGTCAGATGAACACGAGCGCGCCGCCGAGACCCATTCAGTTCCCCAACCCGCCGAAACGGCCGGGGCCACCCCGAACCGAGGCTCCATGCATCAAGGGGAGTCGTCGTCGATCACCGTCTTCCGGGGCCTTACACCGGAGGAAGCTTATGAGCTTGACGTCCATCGGTCGAAGTCGCCGCTGATCACCGCCGTGGAGATCGAGAACTTCAAGGGCATCAGCCGACCGGCGCGGATCGAGATGCGCCCCATCACGCTGCTCTTCGGGCGCAACAGCGCCGGCAAGAGCACCGTTCTGCACGCACTCTGCTATGCGCACGAGATCCTCAGCCGCGGCAACGTCGACGCCGGCAAGACCCACCTTGGCGGCGACCAGATCGACCTCGGCGGATTTCGCAACCTGGTCCACGCGCACGACCTGGAGCGCGACGTCAGACTGCGTTTCGAGTTGAGCCTTGAGAACTGGCAGGTACCCGGACCACTGGTGGAGAGAATGGTCCATCACGACCGGGTTGAACCTGAGCACGCCGACGAATTCGCCGAATGGGTCGACTCCCAGGCCAGAACCGAATCCGTCCGGTCGGGATGGGTGGAACTCGCCATCGCCTGGAACAAGTTTCCGGAAGGGCCACTGCTTGTCGGATACGAGGTGGGCGTCAACGAGATACTCTTCGGACGCATTGCCCGGGCCGGTAGTTTCGAAGACCGCATCCACCTGGAATTCAACTGGGCGCATCCGCTGTTCGACCCGTTGCGCCCCGTGCCCTTGGAGGCGGCTGAAGCGACCACCGCGCATGTGAGCGAGGCTTCGGACCCGAAGACCAACGACTGGCAGCTACATCGCGTCACGGCGTACGCGCCGAACATGTTGCCGGACTGGAGCCGGCCACTTGCCTTGAACCGCGAAGACCTGGAGGACGACGAAAAGAACCCGCTCTACGGTGCCGGTCCATTCAGTGTCCCGGATTTCGAAACCCTGGTATCCGGCTTCGTGGTCGGTATCGGACGCACTCTGTGCAACGAACTTGGCGCACTCAGATACGTCGGTCCGGTGCGCAAGTTGCGCCCACGCACCACCGCAGAACCCGGCTTGCACGATCGCGGAACCTGGAGCGACGGCTCCGCGGCGTGGAATCTGCTTCTGCACCGCGATCCGGATCCGCGTACCCGCCGGGGCCTGATCGACGATGTCAATGACTGGCTGGAGCGCGATGACCGACTCGATACCGGGTACAAGCTGTATAGGAACTCGATAGTGGAGCTTCCCGCAACGGCGCCCGGGGTGACTGAGATTCACTCCCTCAACCAGCTTCCAGCCGAATTCAGAAACGAGAATGGCGACGTCGATCCTGACTACTGGGCCAAGAAGCAGGCCTTGAAAATGGCAGGTCTTTTCGGATGTGATCCCGATGACGTCAAGGCTCGCATCAAGGAACGCAGCGGTGGCGAGAACGAGCCCGTCGACGTGGACTCTTCCGGGAAGAATGACTCTGACACGGAACAAACAGTGGAATCCAACCGCAAGAAGGTCCTGGAATCCAACCGCGCGATCTACCGGCTCCTCACTGCCATCATCGAAGCCGTCGATGGAATCGAGAAGGGTGGAGCGGCAGCCAAGGATCTCGTTCATGCTATTGCCGAAGCGCCGCTTCAATCCAACCTTCAAATTGTGACCGCCGGATCGGAGCTGCCGGTGCGGACAACCGACATCGGCGTCGGCATCTCGCAGATCCTCCCTGTGGTCGCTGCCGCGCTGGATCCACACCGGCCCGGAATCACCGCCATCGAGCAACCGGAGCTCCACCTTCATCCTGCAATGCAGGTGGAGCTCGGCGACCTCTTCGCGCAGCCGGTCGACGACGGCCGCATATTCCTGCTCGAGAACCACAGCGAGCACCTGATGCTGCGCCTGCTGCGACGAATCGAGGAAACCCACAGCGGCGAGTTGCCCGAAGGCAAACCGGCACTGAGACCGGATCAAGTATCCGTAGTCTTCCTTGAACAGGTCGCCGGCGAGATTCAGGCCACCCGGCTCCGGATCGACGAAACCGGCGAATTCATCGACCGCTGGCCGCAAGGTTTCTTTCGTGAGCGGGCGGCGGAGTTGTTCTGATGCTCTACGTATACGCCATCGAGCCCGATGTGCTCATCACTTGGGACAAGTGCCGGATCACGCTCAACCTGATGGGTTTCCGGCATGGCCGGGCGATCGCCGTCTATCCGTCACTCAAGGATTGGAAGAAGATGATCTTCCAGGCCTGCAACAGGAACCCGAGCTGCGGCGAGCGTGAATTCGAGCGGATATACGAGAAGATCCAGGAGTCCGAGGACAAGCTCGTCTCGACGCGCGGGCGTGCCCGCTACGATGGTTCGATCACGCCGCCGGAAGAATGTTGGATCAGAAACGCCACGGCTCATCAGGGTGGAGCCGGAAGATTCCATGCCATCCTCTCGACGCGCAATCCGACGAGCCATCATGACGTCGTGCTGGAAGAGGACATCGACGAATCGCACGTCAGGTTCGATGTCCGGCGTGAGCAGCAGGTGCTACGCCAGCCGAAAGAACTCGTCACGCACATCGAGACCCTGGTCCTGAACAGCCGCGAGCTTCTGCTGATCGATCCACATCTCGATCTCTCGCAGCACAGGTGGCGTCCCGTCATCGAGGCGTGCCTCAATCTGGCGGCGCGTCCCCTCGGCCACGCGCGGGCTGCAGAGATCCACACGCTGGAAACGGACAGGAAGTGGAACGCCGACGAGTTTCGGAAGCACTGTGCACTTCACCTGCCGGCGATGATCTCCGGGGAACTCTCTTCGATACGCGTCTGTCGATGGCGCATGCGTGAAGGCGAGCCGCACGATTTTCACGCCCGATACGTGCTGACCGATCGTGGTGGCTACAGGCTCGACAAGGGACTGGACGAAGAACGCGGCGTGGAACAATCGGTCGGGCTCCTCGATGATCAGGAATGGAGCCGTATCCGGGAGGGCTACGGCGACGCCAACCCCTTCTTCGAGAAAG